>CACZNP010000038.1 GCA_902782545.1 uncultured Bacteroidales bacterium | reverse complement strand
TTCGAAATTGAAGAAAGAGATCACCAAGATTCTCTTTGATCAGGACTACATCCTGAACTACAAGTTCGTTGAGGATGGTACCCCCGCAGGCGCTATCAAAATCGCTCTCAAGTACGACAGTGTCGACCATGTGAGCGCTATCAAGTGCCTTACCCGCGTGTCGCGTCCCGGATTGCGCCAGTACACTGGCTACAAGGACATGCCGCGTGTGTTGAATGGTTTGGGCATCGCCATCATTTCCACGTCCAAGGGCGTGATGACCAACAAGCAGGCCAAGGCCGAGAAGATTGGTGGCGAGGTTTTGTGTTACGTTTATTAATGTATGGAGGGTAAAGATTATGTCAAGAATAGGTAAATTGCCCATTGAGTTACCCGCAGGCGTAACCGTCGAACTGAAAGACAATGTGCTGACCGTCAAGGGTCCCAAAGGCGAGCTCAAGCAAGCCATCAATCCCAATATCAGCGTCGAGGTGGAAGGCAACCAAATCAAGGTGAGCCGCCCCAACGATGAGCGCGAATCGCGCGCACAGCACGGCCTGTACCGCGCACTGATCCACAACATGGTGGTGGGTGTGAGCACAGGTTTCAAGAAAGAAATGGAAATCGTGGGTGTGGGTTACCGTGCCACCAGCAACGGACAAGTGCTGGAACTGGCCCTGGGTTACTCCCATTCCATCTATCTGAAGATGCCTCCCGAAGTGAAGGTCGAGGCCAAGAGTGAGCGTAACAAGAACCCGTTGATCACCCTCGAGTCGTGCGACAAGCAACTGCTCGGTCAGATTTGCGCCAAGATTCGCTCTTTCCGCAAGCCTGAGCCGTACAAGGGCAAGGGTATTAAGTTTGTTGGCGAAGTCATTCGCCGTAAGTCTGGTAAAACGGCAGCTGCCAAATAAAACGATTAGAACATCATGATATCCAAATTAGAAAGACGTAATAAAATCAAAGCACGCATCCGCGGTCGCATCAGCGGCACAGCCCAGCGTCCCCGTCTGTGTGTGTTCCGTAGCAACAAGCAAATCTATGCCCAGGTCATCGACGACCAGGCTGGAAACACGCTCGTGTCGGCTTCGTCCAAGGGGCTGACCGAAGGAACAAAGAGCGAAATCGCTGCCCAAGTGGGCGAAGCGGTGGCCAAGAAAGCCCTCGAGGCTGGCATCGACACGGTGGTGTTCGACCGCAACGGTTTCCTGTTCCATGGTAGAATCAAATCATTGGCTGACGGCGCTCGCAAAGGCGGTCTTAAATTTTAATGCATCATGGTAAACAAGAATAACAGAGTCAAAATATCGAGTGATATTGAACTGAAAGATCGCCTGGTGGCGATCAACCGCACCACCAAGGTCACCAAGGGTGGACGCACCTTCACTTTCGCTGCCATTGTTGTGGTGGGCGACGGCAACGGTGTGATCGGTTACGGACTGGGCAAGGCCAATGAGGTCACCGCCGCCATCGCTAAGGGCGTGGAGATGGCCAAGAAGAACCTGCTCAAGGTCCCCGTGCACAATGGTACCATTCCCCACGAGCAAATCGCCAAGTTCGGTGGTTCGCGCGTGTTTATGAAGCCGGCCACTCCCGGTACTGGTGTGAAGGCTGGTGGTGCTATGCGTGCCGTGTTTGAGAGTATCGGTGTTACCGATGTGATTTGCAAGTCCAAGGGCTCAAGTAACCCCCACAACCTGGTGAAGGCCACTATCGCTGGCCTGAGCGAGATGCGCAGTCCGGTTGAGATTGCCCGCTATCGTGGTATCTCCCTCGACAAAGTGTTTAACGGATAATAAACGGTTTTGAATTATGGCTAAAATCAGAGTAAAGCAAGTGAAAAGCCGCATCAATCGTCCGGCTCGTCAAAAGAGAACCCTCGATGCACTGGGTCTCAAGAAAATGAATCAAGTAGTGGAGCATGAAGCGACTCCGCAAATCTTGGGAATGGTTAACGCAGTTCGTCACCTCGTCGTTGTTGAGGAGGTTGCCGAATAATTAAAATTCAGTAAAAGACTATGGAATTACATAACTTACAACCCGCTGTTGGTTCAAACAAGAAGAAAACTCGCATTGGCCGTGGCCAGGGCTCGGGCAAGGGCGGAACATCCACACGTGGTCACAAGGGCGCAAAGTCGCGCTCGGGCTACAAGCGCAAAGTGGGCTTCGAAGGCGGTCAAATGCCTTTGCAGCGCCGTGTTCCCAAATTCGGTTTCAAGAACATCAACCGTGTTGAGTACAAAGCCATCAATCTGGCTGTGCTCGAGGAACTTGCCAGCAACAATGGCTTGGAGAAGATTGGTGTTGCCGAGTTGATGGGTGCCGGATTGGTGCGCAAGAAACAGCTTGTGAAAATCTTGGGCAATGGGCAACTCACCCACAAGCTCGAGGTTGAGGCTCATGCCTTCTCGAAGAAGGCCGAGGAAGCCATTACAGCAGCTGGAGGTTCAATCGTTAAAATCTGATTACGATGAAATTGATTGAAGCAATTAAGAATATCTGGAAAATCGAAGACCTGCGCCGTCGTTTGGCCATCACATTCCTGTTCGTGCTCGTTTACCGACTCGGATGTTTTGTGGTGTTGCCGGGCATCAACCCGTCCGACCTGGAGGCGATGCGCAACTTCACCAACAGTGGACTGATGCAACTGCTCGACATGTTCTCGGGTGGTGCATTCTCGCAGGCTTCGATATTTGCACTCGGTATCATGCCCTATATCACGGCGTCGATCGTGATCCAATTGTTGGGCATGGTGCTTCCGCAATTCCAGAAGATGCAGCGTGAGGGCGAAAGCGGTCGCATGAAATTGAATCAGTACACCCGCTACCTCACCGTGCTCATCCTGCTCGTGCAGGCTCCTGCCTATCTGGTGAATTTGCAGTATCAGGTGAACGCTGCTGGCGGCCACGCCCACATTGGCGGATGGATGATGCTCTACCTGAGCATCGTGCTCACTGCCGGCGCCATGTTCATCATGTGGCTGGGTGAGAAAATCACCGACAAGGGCATTGGCAACGGTATCTCCATGATCATCTTGGTGGGTATCATCGCCCGTTTCCCTGGCGCCATCGTGCAAGAGTTCACTAACCGCTTGAATACCGCTCAAGGTGGCTTGGTGATGTTCCTGGTGGAAATCATCATCCTCTTTGCGGTCACTGCAGGTGCTGTGATGCTGGTGCAGGGCACCCGCAAGGTACCCGTGCAATATGCCAAGCGTATCGTGGGCAACAAGCAGTACGGCGGTGCTCGCCAGTACATCCCTCTGAAAGTGAATGCTGCCAACGTGATGCCCATCATCTTTGCTCAAGCATTGATGTTCATTCCCATCACCCTGGCTGGATTTGGCGCACGCCAGAACGAAGCCGGCTTCTTGGGAAGCCTCTCGCGCACTTTTGGTGACATGAACGGCTTCTGGTACAATGTGGTCTACTTCCTGATGATTGTCGCCTTCACCTACTTCTACACCGCCATCACGGTGCGTCCCACCCAGATGGCCGAGGAGATGAAGAAGAACAGCGGTTTCATCCCTGGCATCAAGCCGGGCAAGAAGACTGCCGATTATCTGGATTCCATCATGTCGCGCATCACCCTTCCGGGCTCGCTCTTCCTGGGTATTGTGGCTATCCTGCCGGCCTTCGCACGCTACTTTGGCGTCAACCAGCAGTTTGCGCAGTTCTTTGGAGGTACATCTCTGCTCATCATCGTGGGTGTGGTTCTCGACACGCTGCAGCAAATTGAGACTCACTTGACGATGCATCACTATGATGGTCTGATGAAGTCGGGTAAAATCAAAGGACGTTCCCATTGATTTCACCTTAAAGAGGAGTTAACGGAGAAATGATTTATCTGAAGACTGACGAAGAGATAGAGCTTCTGCGTGAAGCAAACCAAGTGGTAGCACGCACACTCGGCCTGATGGCCGAGTGGGTGGCTCCCGGTATCACTACGCGCCGCCTCGACCAACTGGCCGAGGAATACATCCGCTCACAGGAATGTGTGCCGGGTTTCTTGGGGCTCTATGGATATCCAGCTTCATTGTGCATCTCGGTCAACGAGAATGTTGTGCACGGCATCCCGTCGAACTACGTGCTCGAGGAAGGCGACATCGTGTCGATTGATTGTGGCGCGGTCACCAAGGCCGGTTTCAACGGCGACTCGACCTACACCTTCCCGGTGGGCGAAGTGAGCGAAGAAGTGATGCAACTGTTGCGCACCACCAAGGAGTCGCTTTATGTGGGAATCGAGCATGCACTGCCCGGCAACCGCATCGGCGACATCGGCAATGCCATCCAAACCTACTGTGAGCGCCGCGGCTACGGAGTGGTCCGCGAACTCACCGGGCATGGAGTGGGGCGCAAGTTGCACGAGGATCCCGAAGTGCCCAACTACGGACGGCGGGGAACCGGCGCGCTCATCAAGAACGGCATGTGCATCGCCATTGAACCCATGATCAACATGGGCAGCAAGAACATCGTGCAGGAACGCGACGGCTGGACGTGCCGCACACGCGACCGCAAGCCCAGTGCACACTACGAACATTCCATAGCAGTGCACCACGGCAAGCCCGACATCCTGTCATCGTTCGACTATGTGCAGCAAGTTCTTGGAGACCGATTCATTTGAAACCATTAACCCTCTCTATATTTAAGAATTATGGCAAAACAGACCGCAATAGAATTAGATGGAACAATCGTTGAGGCATTGTCCAACGCCATGTTCCGTGTGGAACTTGAGAACGGGCATCAAATCACCGCCCACATCAGCGGCAAGATGCGCATGCACTACATCAAGATTCTCCCCGGCGACAAGGTGCGCGTGGAGATGTCGCCCTACGATTTGACCAAAGGACGAATTTCATTCAGATACAAATAACAAAACCAGATAATAATTATGAAAACAAGAGCCTCTATCAAGAAGCGCACCCCCGATTGCAAGATTGTGCGTCGCAAGGGTCGCTTGTACGTGATTAACAAGAAAAACCCCAAGTTTAAACAACGCCAGGGTTGACATTCAACTTTTTTTACTAATTTTGCAAAAAATTTCAATCTTATCATATGGCAGTACGTATTGTCGGAGTTGATCTCCCCCAGAATAAGCGCGGTGTAATCGCTTTGACCTATATCTTCGGTATCGGTCGCAGCAGTGCCGCCAAGATACTTGCAAAAGCCGGTGTCAGCGAAGACACCAAGGTAAAGGACTGGACCGATGCCGAGGCCGCCAAAGTGCGCGAGGTCATTGGTAATGACTACAAGGTCGAAGGTGACCTCAGAACTGAAGTGCAGATGAACATCAAGCGACTGATGGACATCGGTTGCTATCGTGGCATCCGTCACCGCAACGGACTCCCTGTGCGCGGTCAGAGCACGAAGAACAATGCACGCACCCGCAAGGGACGCAAGAAAACTGTTGCAAACAAAAAGAAAGCTACTAAATAATATTAAAGTATGGCAAAGAAGACAGTCGCAGCAAAGAAGAGAGTGGTCAAGGTCGACGGTGTCGGTCAACTCCATGTTCATTCTTCGTTCAACAACATCATTGTGTGCCTCGCCAATGGTGAGGGACAGGTCATTTCCTGGTCTTCGGCTGGCAAAATGGGCTTCCGCGGTTCTAAGAAGAATACGCCCTACGCTGCCCAAATGGCTGCCCAAGACTGCGCTAAGGTCGCCTACGATCTGGGCTTGCGCAAGGTGAAAGCCTATGTGAAGGGTCCAGGCAACGGCCGTGAGTCGGCTATCCGCACCATCCATGGCGCCGGTATCGCCGTGACCGAGATCATCGACGTGACTCCGCTTCCCCACAACGGATGTCGTCCCCCCAAGAGGAGAAGAGTGTAATCATCCACTGTTCAATTCACAAAGACAAACTAAATTTTCTACAAACTAATTTTTCGCGAATCTCTTACAGTGAATGGATTGCAACTTTATCGACCTCTCTGCAATCGCGGCTGCACTGTAGCGATTCAACATTCACACTTTAATGATTTAAAAAATGGCTAGATATACCGGTCCAAAAACAAAAATCGCCCGCAAACTGGGTGAACCCATTTTCGGCGAAGATAAAGTTCTGTCCAAGAAGAACTACCCCCCGGGCCAGCATGGACTGAACCGGAGGCGTAAAATGTCTGAGTACGGTACGCAGCTTCGCGAGAAACAAAAAGCAAAATACACCTACGGTGTGCTTGAGCGTCAGTTCCGCAACCTCTTCAACAAGGCCGCCCGCATGAAGGGCGTCACCGGTGAGGTGCTTCTGCAACTGCTTGAGCAGCGTCTCGACAATGTGGTCTACCGCCTGGGTATCGCTCCCACGCGTGCCGCCGCACGTCAGTTGGTGCTTCATCGTCATGTTACCGTCAATGGTGGCGTGGTCAACATTCCTTCTTACTCAGTGCAACCCGGAGAGGTTGTTGCTGTTCGCGAGAAGTCAAAATCGCTTGAGGTGATTCAAGACGCATTGGCAGGATTCAACCACAGCAAGTATCCCTGGATTGAGTGGGACGAGGCTGTCAAGGGAGGCAAACTGCTTCACCTGCCCCAGCGCGAGGACATCCCTGAGAACATCAAGGAACAGTTGATCGTTGAGTTGTATTCTAAATAAAAATTGACCATCCATGGCTATTTTAGCATTTCAGAAACCCGACAAAGTTTTAATGTTGGAAGCCGACAACACTTTCGGCAAGTTCGAGTTCCGTCCTCTGGAGCCGGGCTACGGTGTGACCATTGGCAATGCCCTGCGTCGCATTCTCTACTCAGGCCTCGAGGGTTATGCCATCTGCAACATCCGCATCGATGGCGTGCAGCATGAGTTCGCTACCATTCCCGGGGTGAAAGAAGATGTTGCCAACATCATCTTAAACCTGAAGAAGGTGCGCCTCAAACGCATTGTGGACGACACCGACAGTGAGAAGGCTGTAGTCAAGGTTTCAGGACAGGATGTGTTCAAGGCTGGTGACATTGGCAAGGTGCTCAATGGATTTGAGGTGCTCAACCCCGAATTGGTCATCTGCAACGTCGACCCCACCACCGGCTTCCAGATTGAGTTGTCGATTAACAAGGGCCGCGGATATGTTCCCGCCGACGAAAACCAGAATGCCAACGATCCTATCGATGTGATAGCCATCGACTCGATTTACACGCCTATTATTAATGTAAAAACGACAATTGAGAATTATCGTGTCGAACAGAAGACCGACTATGAGAAGCTCTTGCTCGAAATCACTACCGACGGGTCCATCCATCCCAAAGAGGCCCTGAAGGAAGCCGCCAAGATCCTCATCCAGCACTTCATGCTGTTCAGCGACGAGAAAATCGCGCTTGACGCCAGCGAGAACGAGGGCAATGAGGAATTTGACGAGGAAGTGCTCCACATGCGTCAACTGCTCAAGACCAAACTCATCGACATGGACCTCTCAGTCAGAGCACTGAACTGTCTGAAGTCGGCCGAGGTTGAGACATTGGGCGAATTGGTGGTCTTCAACAAGACCGACCTGCTCAAGTTCCGCAACTTTGGCAAGAAGTCTCTCTCCGAGTTGGAAGAGTTGCTTCTGAGCCTGGGCTTGTCGTTTGGCATGGATATTTCGAAGTATAAATTAGATAAAGAGTAAATTAACGATGAGACACAATAAGAAATTCAACCACCTGAGCCGCAAGTACGCTCACCGCAATGCCATGTTGTCGAACATGACAACGTCGCTCATTCTGCACAAGCGCATCACCACTACGCTGGCCAAGGCCAAGGCTCTTCGCATCTACGCCGAGCCCATCATCAACCGTGCGAAGAACGACACCACGGCTTCGCGTCGTGAAGTCTTCAGCCAACTTCAAAGCAAGGAGGCCGTGACTGAGTTGTTCACCAACATCGCCGGTCGCATCGCTGACCGTCCCGGTGGCTACACACGCATCCTCAAGTTGGGCAACCGCCTGGGTGACAACGCCAAGGTTTGCTTCATCGAACTGGTCGACTACAACGAGGCCATGCTCGAGGCCAAGAAGGAAGGTGCTGCCAAGAAGACGACTCGTCGCAGCCGTCGTTCCAGTGGCAAGAAGGCTGCCGAGGCTCCTGCTGCCGAGGCTCCCGCTGCCGAGGCTCCCGCTGCCGAGGAAAAGACCGAGGAATAATCCTGTTGCGAGGGTGACAATCCCTCGTTACAGTGCGATAATCGCTCCGCCCGAAACAATCTGCGTTCTGGCGGGGCGCTTTTTTTGCGTATTTGTGCAACATCTCGGAATTGTTTGCTAATTTTGTAATCTCAAGGAGTTAAAGGACGATGAGAAAGACCCTTCTTTTGCTATTGAACGTGCTGTGCCTGATAGCAGCGGCTGTGGCGCCCCGTGAACGGGTGTGCCTGGCCTACTGCACATGGTATGGGTCGCAGTTGCCCAATCCCGACATTGTGACACACATCAACTATGCCTTTGCCGAGGTGTATGTGACCAGTGACGGTGTGTACAATGGTTTCAAGTTGCAAGGCAGCGAGAGCCGTTTCAGGCAGGTGTTGGCATTGAAAAGCCAAAACCCGTCTGTCCGCATCTGCCTGTCGTTCAGTCACACGGTGGAGAACAGCGACAACAGTCAGGGTGGGGGATTCTCGGCCATTGCTGCCAGTGCCCAAAGCCGGCGGCAATTTGCGCAGGATTGCCTCGCCTTTGTGGAAAAATGGGGCATCGACGGCATTGACCTTGACTGGGAATTCCCGGGGCTTTCGTGGAGTGGGGCAGCATCCAATCCTTCGGTTGACACGCCCAACTATACGTTGCTGATGAAACAGTTGCGTGAGACGCTCGGTGATAAGTACCTTCTCACCTTTGCCGGTTATGTTATGGACTATGTGCGGCTCACTGGTGGCACATATCGCTACATTGATATCGCAGCCGTGTTACCGTATGTCGATTTTATCAACATCATGACCTACGACATGGATGCCGCGCCCCATTTCCAGTCGGCACTTGTTTCCTCGGTTTCCTATTGCGACTGTGTGCGTGCCATCAACACCTATGCCAATTGTGGTGTACCTTACGGAAAAATGGTGCTCGGCATCCCGTTTTACGTGCGCCACAGTTTCGACGGTGCTGTGACGGTTGTTGACTACAAGCGCCTGTCGGGTCTTAACTCTAATTTTGTGATAGACAACTGGAATCCCGAGGCACGGTCGCCCTATGTGACCTATAAAGGTGAATTCTACGGATCGTACGACAACCCCCGCAGCATCGCCATCAAGGGTGAATGGGCCCACACAAAAGGATTGCGTGGCATGCTCTATTGGGAAGCCGACGAAGACGATTCGCAATACACTCTGGCACACGCTGTGTGGAATGCCGTCATGCGCGAGTATGAATAAGATGGTTAACAAGTATTAAAAGTAATTTATTGATTTAAACTTAAAAAAAATAACTGTCTGTAAATCAGTAGTAGCATAATGTTTTTGATTTTATTTTTTAAGAATAATTAATGTATATAACAATTTTTTACACAAAAAAACCACTTCAAAAGCGTTACTACACCCTCTATCTTCATTAATTTTGTAATGAAAGAATAACATAAACTTTAACAGCCTCTTTTTTACCACGAAAGGGGGTGATTTTAACTTTATTGTGAAATGGCAGTAATCGCATTAGACGTTGGAGGAACCAAGGTGGCCAGCGCCATCATGGACAATGACGGGAAAATACGTTTCTCGCACAAGAATTTGCTTGGCGGTCGTGAGGGTCACGATGTGGGCAAGTTGATTGTCAGCAACTTGTTGCGCCAAATAGAGAAAGCCGAGTATCACAAGATTAAGATTGAATCCATTGGAGTGTGCATTCCAGGCACTGTGAACTTGGAGACTGGCCGCGTGTGGGCACCTAATATCCCACAGTGGCAGAACTATCCACTCAAGGAAGTGATTCGCAGTTCCTTGGGCAACCGCGACATTGACATTTTCATCGACAACGACCGCATCTGTTACGTGTACGGTGAGATGTGGCTGGGAGCGGCCAGAGGCTGCCGCAACGTGATTGTCATCGCGGTGGGAACCGGCATTGGAGCAGGTATCATCATCGATGGCCATGCATTGCATGGAGCCGACAACATCATTGGCGCAACCGGATGGATGGCCCTGGAGCCCCCTTATAAGAAGGAATATGACCCAGTGGGCTGTTTTGAGTACTACGCATCGGGTAGTGGAATCTGCAACCGCGCCAAGGATTTGGTTCGCAAGGATAAGACCTATCGTGGCGAGTTGCGCCAGATGCCCATTTCGCGCATCACCACTCCCAGCGTGTTTGAGGCCTTTGAAAACGGCGACCCCATCGCTCGTCAGATCATTGATAAAGCAGTGGAGATGTGGGGCATGGCTTCGGCCAACATGGTGAGCCTTCTCAATCCCGAGATGATTATTTGGGGCGGTGGCGTCTTTGGACCTGCTCGCAGCCTTGTTGACCGGATTTACGCAGAGGCTTGCAAGTGGGCGCAACCGCTCACCATCAAGACGGTGAAATTCAGCGCCAGCCAGTTGCCAGGCAATGCCGGGCTGCTGGGGGCTGGCTATTTGGCTGTCAAGCACGGTAAAGTGGAATTGTGAACATAAGCAATATGGATAAAAAACAGACAATCAGAGCCTTTGTGGCAGCCTGCATAGGCATGGCTTTCTTTGGTGTGACAATGGTGGCCCTGGGTGCAGTGCTGCCCTCTCTCACGGCCAAGTTGTCGCTCACTGCCACGCAGATGGCCACGTTGGCCAGTATCCTCACGGGAGGCATCCTCATCGGTTCGCTGGTGTTTGGCCCCGTTTGCGACCATTACGGTCACAAGGGCATTTTCCTGGCCAGTTGCTTGGCTGTGTTGGTGGGGCTGTTCGGGCTGTCGGTGGTTGATGGTTTTGCGATGCTGGTTCCATGCTACCTACTCATCGGAGTGGGAGGTGGCGTGCTCAACGGACAGACCAACACCCTGGCCAGTGACCTCTATGGCGGCGATGGAGGCAAGTTGAGCCTGCTCGGAGCGTTCTATGGCGTGGGAGCGGTCTTCATCACCTTCCTGGTTTATGTCACCGACCAGCGTGTGCCCATCGAGATAATCATCCGCATCCTGTCGGCTGTGGCCCTGCTGTGCATCATCTACTGTGCAACAGTGCGTTTTCCTGAGCCCAAGCAGGCTCAGAGTTTCCCGTTGCGTCAGGCTGTGGGAATGCTTGGCCAGCCAGTGTTGTTGGTCATGAGTTGCGTGCTGTTGCTCGAGAGCAGTGTGGAAACAATCACCAACAATTTGTCCACGACCTATTTCACGCAAAACGGGCTTCAGAATGTGGTTGTGTTGCTCACCGTCATGATGGTGGCGCTGACACTGGCGCGGTTTGTGCTGTCGTGGCTTTCGGGCCGCATGTCGCAGTCATCGATACTTTACACATTTTTTGCCGTGCTGTTTGTGGGCTTTGTCATTGCTTCCGTGGCGCGCAGTCTGCCTGTGGCGTTGTTGGCCATGTCGCTGATTGGCGTGGGAACGGCAGCCACCTATCCAGTGGTGCTGGGCGCCCTGGGTGGACGCTTCAAAGAGTTGAGCGGAACGGCTTTTGGCATTGCTATCACCATAGCCCTTGCCGGCAGCACACTGCTGAATGCGCTGGTGGGTGGCCTGTTGCTGCACGTGTATCCCTATGTGATGATGTGCTGCGTGGTGCTGATGGTGTTGCTCTTTACAGTGGGCAAGCGGTTGTTGTCGCAAGATAAAAAAGATTGATACTTTTATAAACCATATTATTTACCTAAAAACAAATTCAAATCATTATGTATGCAAAAGATTGGTTAAACAATGCGCATGAAATTATGAACACCCTCGAGGCCAGCCAGATGGAAAACGTCCGCAAGGCCGCTACCATCATGGCCGATGCCATCGAGGCAGGACACTGGGTCCACACTTGGGGATGCGGTCATGCCACCATTCCGTGTGAGGAAATGTATCCTCGCATCGGTGGCATTGTGGGCTTCCACCCGTTGTGTGAGTTGCCACTTACTTTCTTCACGCAGATTATAGGCCAAATGGGAATCCACCAGTTCCTTTATCTGGAACGGTTAGAGGGTTATGGACAGCAAATCATGAAGAATTACAACTTCAGCGACAAAGACTGTCTGTGGATTTTCTCCCACACAGGAATCAACGCAGTTAACATCGACATGGCCAACGAAGCACACAAGCGCGGGATGAAAGTAATTGTCTATGGCAGCGCATCCAACACCGGTGACAAGCCCGGCCGTCACTCTAGTGGCAAGAACCTGTTCCAGGTGGCCGATGTGGTTGTTGACTCGTGCGTTCCCTTGCAAGATGCGTCGGTGACGACCAAGGCCCAGTTCGACAAGATTGGGCCGTTGTCGACACTGGCTTTTGTCAGCCTGGTGTGGATGACCATCTGCACTGTGGTGGAGATTCTGGAAGAGCGTGGGGTGAAAATCTATATCAACCCCTCGCACAATGTACCTGGCGATACTACCGCCAGCGAGCGTTTGGACGCTGCCATCGACGAGTACAAGCGTCGCTTGCAGGTTCTGTAAGAAAACGAATGTTACGTTCAATTAATACTATTAACTAATTTTTAATCAACATGAAAGGCAAACGAATCAACTTTTTCATGATGGCAATGTTGCTGGCTGCTAGCACTACTGCGCTGGCCAGCAACGAAGCCATGATGGGCTCAATGCCTTCGCCTGCCGCTCAGCAACAGGCCACCGTCCGGGCAACCGGTACGGTTACCGATGCCAATGGCGAAGCAGTGATTGGTGCCAGTGTGGTCGAGAAGGGAAATCCTACCAACGGAACCACTACAGGTGCCGATGGCAGTTTCTCGCTGAACGTGCCACGCGGAGCCAAACTGGTTGTGTCCTTCATCGGATTCACCAATCAAGAAGTGAATGCCGGTACGGGACTGTCTATCTCCATGGTTGAGGATTCACAGGTGCTCAACGATGTTGTCGTCGTGGGTTACGGCGTGCAGAAAAAGAAACTGGTGACTGGTGCCACTGTGCAGGTCAAGGGCGAAGACATCGCCAAGCAGAGTACGGTTGACGTGCTCGGCGCCCTGCAAAGCCAGGCTCCTGGTGTGAACATCACTACCAACAACGGCTTCTTGAATGCAGGCTACAAGTTGAGCATCCGCGGCTTGGGTTCGTACAACGGCTCCAGCCCGTTTATCGTCGTTGATGGTGTTCCCAATGCCAGCCTCGATGCGCTCAACCCCACCGACATTGAGTCGATCGACGTGCTGAAGGATGCGGCTTCGGCTGCCATCTACGGTTCACGTGCTGCTAACGGTGTGATTCTGGTCACCACCAAGCGTGGTAAAGCCGGACAAGCACAAATCAGTTACGATGGCTATGTGGGTGTGCAGAATCTTTACAAGATTCCCACCATCCTCAATGCCAAGGAGTTCATGGCCATGCAGGACGAAGGTCGAATCATGGATGGTTTGGATCCCTATGCTTGGGACACCTTCATCCCCACCAAAGACCTGCGACTGATTGAAAGTGGCGAATGGAAGGGAACAAACTGGCTCAAAGAAATCATCAACCAGGATGCTGTAATCCAAAACCACTCTCTCTCAATCACTGGTGGAACCGATCGTGGCAACTACTCTCTGGGATTGTCCTACACCCGTCAGGAAGCAACCATGGGTGTGCCGGGACAAAAGCCCTACTATGATCGCTACAACCTGCGTGTGAACAACGACTACGTGGTCAAACGTCTTAACGACCATGATTTCATCAAGGTGGGTGAGACGCTGAACTATCGTTTCTACAAGCAGTTCGGTAGTTTTGCCACCGATGGTATCTATTGGAATGCCATGCACAACATGCTGGTCATGAGCCCGCTGATGCATGCTTACAATTACAACGGTGACTACTATGTGTACGCCGACCGTATTGCCGATGGTTACAACTGGGACATCTCCAATGGTGCCGATCGTAACCCCATCGCCTACCTTGACTATCTGATGAACCAGAACAAGACGCACAGCCACACGCTGCAGTCGAGCGCTTACCTGGAGATTCAACCCATCAAGGACCTGCGCATCAAGTCGCAATTCGGTTATATGTTCTATTCCAGCGACTATCGCGCCTACCGCCCTGTGTGCCAACTCTCACAGAACATCGACTACAAGGTGGACCAAGTGAGCCAGTCGATGAGCAACAGTTACCGCTGGACATGGGAAAACACGGCAAACTATCTGTTTGATGTCAACGAGAAGCATCACTTTGATGTGCTGCTCGGACAATCGGTGGAGAAATCTGGATATGGACTGAGTTTGAGTGGTGCAGAAACTGGGTCAAATTTCGAAGACCTCAAGCATGCTTACCTCAGCAACGTTCCTTTCATCAGCGCCAATGTGCAGTCGCTTTCGGGCAGCCCCAACACCCCCGTGCGCATGGCATCGTTCTTCGGACGTGTGAACTACAACTACGATGAGCGTTACATGGCCACTTTGATAGTGCGTGCCGATGGTTCGTCCAAGTTTATGCGTGGCCACCGCTGGCACACCTATCCTTCGGTTTCGGCCGGTTGGGTGATGAGCAACGAGGCCTTCATGGAGTCCACCAAGTCCTGGCTTGACTTCTTCAAGATCCGTGCATCTTACGGTGTGAACGGTAATGATGCCATCTCCTCTTTCCAATACCTGTCGTTAATCACTACGAATAACGGTTATGGTGGCTATTCGTTTGGAGATGTCATTGATGCAGTCCAATCTGGTTCCTATGCTTATCAAGTGATCAACCCCGACCTCACATGGGAGAAGAATGAGGCTATCAACATCGGTTTCGATGCCCGCTTGTTCCGTAATCGCTTGTCGGTCGAGTTCGACTGGTACAACCGTACCACCAAGGACTTGCTCGTCACCGCTCCCATTCTGAGCAGTGTGGGTGCCGACGCACCCTCGGTCAACGCCGGTAAGGTCCGCAACCGTGGTGTGGAACTCGCCCTGAAGTGGAACGACACCTTCGGCCGTGACTTCTGGTATGGCGTGAACTTCAACATCGCCTACAACAAGAACAAAGTTGTTAAGGTCGGTAACACCGACGGTGTCATCCATGGTGGTGGCAGCGTGCTCTGGGAAGGATGCGACGAGGTTATCCGTACGGCCGAGGAAGGCAAGCCCATGGGCTACTTCCTGGGTTACAAGACCGCAGGTATCTTCCAGAACCAACAGCAAATTGACAACTACAAAGGTGCTAAGATCAATGGTGACAAGACCATGCCCGGCGACGTCATTTACGTCGACGTGAGTGGCCCCGATGGTGTGCCTGATGGCGCTATCGATGCCTATGACCGCACCATGATCGGCGACCCGCATCCCGATGTGACCATGGGTCTGGCCCTGAATTTTGGCTGGAAGTTCATCGACTTCTCTGTAAACACCTATGGTGCTTTCGGTCAGCAGATTGTGAAGTGCTACCGCGACTTCAGCGCATCACCGCTTCAAAACTTCACCACCGACATCTTCAAGAGATGGCATGGAGAGGGTACAAGCGACAAGTATCCGCGTCTGGCTGCTACTTCGAGCAACAACTGGAACATGGTGTCGGACATCTATGTGGAAGATGGTGACTATCTGAAAATCAAGAACATCACCATTGGTTTCGATTTCAAGAAACTGTTCACTAAGTTGCCTCTGGAGCAATTGCGCTTGTATGCGACTGTACAGAACTTGTTCACCTTTACCGGATACTCGGGCATGGATCCCGAAATCGGTTTTGGTGGTGAGGAGGCAGGCAGTTATGCTCAAGGCATCGACCTGGGTTACTATCCCACTTCGCGCAACGTATTGTTTGGTCTTAACATTAAATTCTAAACAAGTATGAAAAAGATTGTATTATTGTCTACTATACTGTCGGTGGCTTTGGTTCTTACCAGTTGCGAGAACTTCTTGGACACTGAGAACTTGACGCAGAAAACATCGGGCAACTTCCCTGCTAACGAGAAAGAGGCCGATGAGGTGCTTACGGGTATTTATGCACACTTGCTCTTTGAGAGCCCTGAGGAAGCTTCGGCCACCTATATCGCTCAATTGGCCAGTGACGACTGTCTGGGTGGAAACCTTTCGTACTCGGGCAACTGCGCCACCAACTTCCTGTTGTATAAGGACAACCTGAATAACTTCGCCGGACTGTGGGATCGCTGCTACACGCTCATTAACCGCGCCAATGCTGCCCTCCAGTCGTTCCAGAACGTGAAGAAGTGGTCAAGCAAGGAAGAAGAGAACCGCCACTATGGCGAGACCTACTTCCTGCGGGCCATCGCCTATTTTGAGTTGGCTCAAATCTTCGGCCCCGTGCCCCTGCGCACCGAGCCCACTGCCGACAACATTCCGCGCGCTTCCCTTGAGGATGTCTACACCGTCATCGCCAATGACCTCAAGAAGGCCATTGAACTGATGCCGGCCAAGAACTACTTCGCAGGATCGTCACTGACCGGACATGCCACCAAGTATGCCGCCGAGGCTTATATGGCACGCGTGTTCTTGTTCTACACCGGACGTTATGCGCAGGAGACTCTGCCCAATGGCACTACCAAGAACGAGGTCATCGCTTGGATTGACGATTGCGTGAACAACTCGGGTTGCGAATTGGTTTCTGACCAGCGTAACATCTGGGCTTACACCAACCAAGCCACCGAGAAGAACGACCTCAAGTACAAGTATGTTGTCGCCAACAACCTGAGTTGGGAAGGCAACAGTTGCAAGGAGACGGTCTTTGCCAACAAGCACAACCTCAAGTCGAACTGGACATACACTTGGTGGTCTAACACCGTGTCGCAGTTCTACTCGCCCAGTGCCGACAACTACAGCAATGTGCAGAGTTATCCCTTCGGTACAGGTTGGGGTGCAGGCCCTGTTTCGCCCGCCTTTGTTAAGGAATGGCGAGATTGGGCTGCTCGCCAGCAGTACACCGATGGATACACCACCGATCCCCGTATCACGGGTTCCATCTGGTCTTATGCTGCTTACGATCCCAACACTGCCGGTAAGGTCATCTTCGACCGTCGTCTCGACCCGAACGAGCCGGTCTACACTGTGTCTTATCGCTACTACGAGCAGACGGGTTACTTCAACAAGAAGTACATCAACATCAACGCAAAGGCCGACGATGGTTCGATCACCGCGTTTGGACGTGTGATGTATCCGGGTGTGACAACCTATACCTCGCAACAGTTGATTCAAATTCAAGACTTGATTCAAATGCGTTTTGCCGATGTGCTGCTCATGCAATCCGAACTTAAACAAGAGCCCACGGGCCTGAACCGCGTGCGTGCTCGCTCGCACTTGGCTCCCGTTGCCTACTCGCTCGATGCTATCAAGAACGAGCGCCGCTTTGAGTTGGCATTCGAGGCTCTGCGTTGGTTCGACTTGCTCCGCTGGTCGGGACCCTCGCTCGATGAGGCTGCCAACGCACTTAACAAGCAGACGGGCTTCACCCTGATCAACGCTGCTACGGAGGTGCCCATGGTCAATTACGATTATGGCAAACGTCTGAAAGAGACTCAAGGCTACTGGCCCATCCCGCAATATGAAATCGACTTGTCGAATGGCGTGCTTGAGCAGAATCCCGGATGGAATCCTGCTGCACAGTTCAGAGATTGGAATAACTTGTAAAACATTCATGCTATGAAAAAAGTATTTAAATATTCATTCTTGATGTTCGCCGCAGCGCTCATGCTGGCTTCCTGCGATCCCATTGAGGACAAGGACGCACGCAAGAACTTCGAGAACTCTGGCGATGCCATCACACAAGAATCTCTTAACGCCGCATTGAGTGTGCGACAGATGGAGAATCAGGAAGGCAAGGTCGAGGGCGACCAATACATTATCGTCAAGAACAGCCGTCCCGATATCGGTGGCATGTGGCTGCTCAAGAAAGGCGAAGTGGTTGTCGTCAAGTCGGCTTCGGACAACGACACTCTCGTGGCACCTTCAAACGGTGAGTTCACACTTGTCTACCAGGGTGTCTCCAACAATAAGACGGTCTTCTCAACTCCTATCATCATCACTGTCACCAATGTGTTTGATGAGTGGGATGCCTTCTTGACCAATGCTGCCGACAAGGCCGACATTAACGCCAAGAAGGTGTGGAAATTCCGCCGTCTGCCCAATGGCTCCAGTTTTGCCTATGGTCACAACGGTGCTCACGGAGCCTGGAAGTATACCAGCGCCGGCTACACCCCCGAGACAATCAAGGGTGTTGCATGGTGGGGTGAAGTGGACGATGCCATGATGGGCGACAATATCAACATGCGCATGGTCTTCTCCTACAATGGCAACAAGATGCAAATCTTTGACAAGAACGGCAACTTGAGCCAAGAAGGCACCTTCGCCTACAACCACGAGACTCCTGAAACCGGTGTCAAGGGTTGGCTTAACACTTCTATCCCCACCATGGGACAGCAGTGGAACGAGTGCGTGGGCGCTGGCGACGAGTACTATTGTAAGTATTTTGTGCTTACGCTCGATGAAAACTACATGTCGCTCTACAACCCCATGACAGTGCCTGGCGGCGACTGGGACGACTGTGGATGGTACATGTACTTCGAGGCAGTGGACGAATGATTTTGTAATATGTTTTTTAGTTGATTTACGACAATGAAAAAGTGCATTTATTTAATCATAGCAACAATCGTGACGCTCATGGCATCATCATGCCACGATGACGATTACACCACACTGTGGAGTACCAACCCCGCCACCGACCCCGAGGAGACTTCGTTGCCCAGCAACATCGACAAGTACCTCCCGGCTCTCGAGGAGAAATGCCAAACGG
>CACZNP010000037.1 GCA_902782545.1 uncultured Bacteroidales bacterium | reverse complement strand
CGTGGAGCGCGTCTACAACGCGCAGCGACAACTCGTCACCAGCCTGCTGGCCGATGCCAAGCGCATGATGGCCAGTGACGACGAGAAAGAGCAAAAAGAGGGAACCTTGCTGCTCTATCGTGCCTTCAAGGGATTGCCCAAGTACAAGCCACTCATCAAGTTCCTGAGCGAAGAGGGCGTGAAAGCCGCCATGCTCAAGACCGAGGCCTACTATATGCAGGACAACAGCCGCGAGATGCCCGTTGTCACCGACCCCTTGTTCTTCATCATCGAGGAGCAGAACAACACCGTCGAACTCACCGACAAGGGTATCGATGTGCTCACTCGTGGCACCGACGACCCCAAGTTCTTCGTCTTGCCCGACATCGCAGCACAACTGTCGGCCGTGACCAACGAGCCGCTCACCGACGAGGAGAAAATCGCCAAGAAAGACGAGTTGCTGCAAGCCTATGCCATCAAGGCCGAGCGAGTGCACACTGTCACGCAACTGCTCAAGGCCTACACCCTGTTCAACCGCGACGATGAATATATCGTCACCGAGGACGGCAAAGTCAAGATTGTCGATGAGCAGACGGGACGCATCATGGAAGGACGCCGCTACAGCGACGGACTGCATCAGGCCATCGAGGCCAAAGAGGGCGTGAATGTGGAGGCGGCCACACAAACCTTTGCCACCATCACCCTGCAGAACTCTTTCCGTATGTATCACAAACTCGCTGGCATGACCGGTACCGCCGAGACCGAGGCGGGTGAGTTCTGGGATATCTACAAACTGGATGTCGTGACCATTCCCACCAACAAACCGGTAATTCGCCACGATATGCCCGACCGGGTCTACAAGACTCAAAAGGAGAAATTTGCAGCCGTTATCGCCGAAATTGAGGCCATGCGAAACAGCGGGCGCCCGGTGCTGGTGGGTACCACATCGGTCGAAATCAGCGAGATGCTCAGCCGCATGCTGAGGTTGCGCCACATACCACACAACGTGCTTAACGCCAAGTTGCACCAAAAAGAGGCCGACATCGTGGCCGATGCCGGACGGTCGGTCGATGGCAAGGGTGTGGTCACCATCGCCACCAACATGGCAGGACGTGGTACCGATATCAAACTGACACCGGAGGTGCGAGAGGCTGGCGGACTTGCCATTATCGGCACCGAGAGGCATGAGAGCCGCCGCGTGGACCGCCAGTTGCGCGGTCGAAGCGGGCGTCAGGGTGACCCGGGCAGTTCGGTGTTCTTTGTGAGTTTCGAGGACAAGGTGATGCGCCTGTTCGCCAGCGAGCGTGTGGTCAAAATGCTCGACACATTCGGCCTGAAGGATGGCGAAGCCATCGAGAGCAAGATGGTGACCAACAGCATCGAGAATGCCCAGAAACGTGTGGAAGAAAACAACTTCGGTATTCGCAAGCACTTGCTGGAGTACGACGACGTGATGAACGCCCAGCGCAAGGTCATCTACACCCGACGCCACCACGCACTCATCGGCGAGCGCATCGGGCTGGATATCATCAACACGCTCTACGACAGCGCCGAGGACATCGTGGACCGTTTCGGGCCCGATGAATTCGAGGAATTCAAGATGCAGGTGCTCACCACCTACGCCATCGAACCCGAACTCACCGACGAAGAGTACCGGCGAATGGACCGCGACGAGAAAATCGAGAAACTCTACAGTTCGGTGCTGGCCGCGTTCAACCGCAAGACGGAGCGCCTGACCGAAGTCGCCAATCCTGTGCTGCAGCGCATCGTCGCCGAGCAACAGGCCAACGGCATGGAACCGCAAGGACTCATCCGCATCCCCATCAGCGACGGCAAGCGTGTCTACGGCATCACCGTCGACATCAAGGAAAGCGCCGAGGCACAATGCCGCAACCTGCCCAAGGCATGGCAAAAAGCGGTGATGCTGCTCACTATCGATGAAAGTTGGAAGGAGCATCTGCGCGAGATGGACCAGTTGCGCCAAAGTGTGCAAAACGCCAGTTATGAGCAGAAGGACCCCCTCGTGATTTACAAGGTGGAATCTTTCAACTTGTTCAAGGCCATGGTGGGAGCAATGAACAGCAAAGCCATCTCCATCCTCATGCGAGGACAGATCCCCACCCAGGAAGAACCGCAAAGGGCTGTTTCGCAACGCGAAATGCCACGCCGGCGACAGCAGTACAGCGAGGGGCGCGGTGGCGATCCCATTGCCGCCAACGCCGCCGCACAACGGCAAGCGGCCTCGGGTCCGCAAGGACCGCAACGGCCCACCATGCCCATTGTCAACACCGCTCCCAAGGTGGGACGCAATGACCCCTGCCCTTGCGGTAGCGGAAAGAAGTACAAGAACTGCCACGGCCGGGGAGGCATGGCATAATGCTCAGTGACAGACAAAAAAACGGGGATGGCCGTGCCATCCCCGTTTTTTTGTCACCAACCCATCGGTCAGTCCTTCAGTGAGTAGGATATCGTGCTCACTACCCGCAGATTTTTGATGTAAGGAGTGTTCCCGTCTCGGTTCTCAATTGAAAACACACCCTGGTCGGCATGCTCGATCTTGTTGAGTTTGCTGCCGCTCTTGTCGGCAAACTGTTGCGCTGTCTTCTTGGCATTCTCAAGCGCCTCATCCATCGTTTTGGGCTTGATTTCATTGAAAGAGGTGTACTCGTACACGATGTCGTTCTCATAACTCTGCACAATGGCGATGCCCTGATTGAGCAGTTCGCCCTGCTTGGCGATAATGGCCCGCACCTTGTCCACCTGCGACGAGGTGACGGTGACCACGCTGGTCACATTGTAACGGTCGAGGGAGCGCTGCGTGGTGTAGTCGTTGGCATCGCGGTCATAGACCGTGGGCGCATTCACGCTGATTTCGCTGTCCTCAATGCCATTCTTCTTCAAGAAAGCCAAAATGGCATTGTTCTTGGCATTGACCGTGGCGTACAGTGCCTGCAGGTTGTTGCCCATTTCCTTCGTGACAATGGGCCAAGTGACCTTGTTGGCCGGCACTTGCATCTCGGCCAGACCCTTGACTGTGATGACGCGGTTTTTGTTCACAAAACTGTCGATTCCCGACTTTAAACAAAATCCCAAAACCATGATACCCAGCGCAATGATTGCAGCCGACAGTATCTTGTCCTTGTCCTTGAACATAATGAATAATGAATTAATGGGTTGTGTGAATAAAACAATAATAACACAATTCAACCCATTAGACCGAAATCTTCTCCACTGGTTTAACACCATTTCCGCAAAAAACGGAGAATTGGCCTCTCAGAACAATAACAAAAGAGAAACCCATCAATGGATTCCTCTTTGTCTTGAGCCGCGAGCGGGACTCGAACCCGCGACCTTTTCGTTACGAATGAAATGCTCTACCGACTGAGCTATTGCGGCTGATGCAAAACGTCATCTTGTTTTGCGGTTGCAAAGATAGAAAATAATTATCAATTATCAATGCCACACGGCCAATTTTTTTCGCTCCCGCCTAATACAGGGCTTGCCGGCTATACGTGATTTTGATTCTTGCCTTGTCGAGCAAGATCTTCGCAATGGCAGGCACCGACACTTGTGGAGCAATCTTGGTCACTGTTGTGGTGGGGGTGGTAGAGTAATAATAACTGTAGGATGAACTCGACGTGTAGGTCGTCACATCAACCGGCGTCAGCGTCAAGTCCTTGTCTTCGGCACTGGCGATGCCGCCTTGCTTGTTGATAATGTTGAGGATATAATCCCGCATGCCGCTGAACACGTATTTGCGTGTCGACTTGTTGTAGGTGGCATAGAACGAGTCCTTGTTGTTGGTCAGACTGTCGCCGGCAATGAACTGGTCTTTCTTGCTGGTCTTCACCATGAGCAGATAGGCGGGCGGGTTGATGCCGTACTGTGTGGGCAACAACTCCACGGGCAACTCCATTTGCAGCGAGTTGATCACCGACACATCACCTTCTGAATTGTTTTTGTAACGGTCGATAATTTCCTGGATGGGGAATGTGAGACGAACCTCATAGCCCGCCGGAGCCATCACAATGGCATCGCCTGCAGCAACCATGTCCTTGACCGCCTGCTCCACATCGAGCCGGATGATGTTGTTGCTCACCACCTCGGGCGAGGCTCCCAGATAGGTTTGGCTGGTATTCACAATCGAGTCGGCGCCTGCACTGGTCTTATAAGTGCGATGAAAATACGAAACCAGTTCGGTATTGGTGAAGTTCATCACACGCCCACTGCCGTAACTGTTGGCAATGTACACGCCCGGAAAGAACTTGGCAAAACTTGTCGGGTCGTTCATTGTCGACGGGTTGTTCTTGTACTCATTGAAGATTTCACGGGCCAACTCAACGGGCATGGGCACATAGATGTCGCGGAAATAATACGTGGTATAGCCATCAGAGGTGGTCGACTGCAACTGGGCCGAGCGCGGCGAATAGGCGGTGGAACCCAGCAAGTCGCTCTCATCAAAATACTCCGTGGGGTCGAAGTCGCTGAAGATGGGCGATGGCAATTGCTTCTTCAGTCGATACACGTTCAGTCGCATGGTGGCCAGCGAGTCGCCGGTGAAACCGCCCGAACTGGCAGGTATCCTCAACTTGAGTTTGCACGAGTCGATGGAGGCCGCATTGGTATGAACCGTGTCAATGAGTTGCACGGGCATGAACTGGGTCACCACATCGCTGCGCAGTGTGCCGTAGCCGTCACTCTTGATCACACCCAGCAACTGCATGCTGGTGCGCGACTGCAACCGCGGGTTCTCCACTGAATGGCCCGTGATGGAAAATGATGAATCCTCCATATAGAAATACTTCGTGTCGGCTATCGACATGCCGATATTTTCGTCGGCACAAGAATATGCTCCAGCAATCAACGATAGTGCGAATAGCACGTAGAGCGTTTTTTTCATCTCAATGATTGGTGTGTGAATGTATTCTGATTAAATGGTTGATGAAAAGCGGGCATGCACCGTTACAGCGACTGGTAGAAGTCGTGGCAGGCCTGGACAAATGCCTCACCCTCTTGGTAGGGCAGGAACGGCAACTTGCTGCGCTTGACCAGTTTGAGAACTTCCTCGTCGACCGTGGGGCTGCATTGTATCACAGCATCGCTGTGGGCCAGAGCAAGTCGCGTCAGGGCCAACGGCCTCACCCGGTGTCCCTTGATGCCCTTGCAAGCCTCATGGGGTATGCCGTCCATCTGCAACTTGTCGTAAAGTCGCTTGTCAAGCGGAATCTCGAAATCATCGTCATAGAGGCCATAGACAATCTTCGCATCGCGGAACGACGGGTCATCGTTATAGTTTTGACGGATGTAGAGCGGTGCCAGAGCCGTGATCCAGCCGTTGCAGTGAATGATATTGGGGTCCCACCGCAATTTACGCACCGTCTCTATCACGCCACGAACAAAGAAGATGCTCCGCTCATCGTTGTCGCGGGGCGAGGAAGTGGTTTCCAAGTCCTTGGTCAGGGTGTGGGCAAAATAATCATCATTGTAGATGAAGTACACTTGCATGCGCGAGGGCTGCAGGGTTGCCACCTTGATGATGAGCGGGTGGTCGGTATCGTCGATAATCAGGTTCATTCCCGACAGCCTGATGACTTCGTGCAATTGATTGCGACGCTCGTTGATCGTGCCGTATTTAGGCATGAACGTACGCACCTCGGCACCCTTTTCCTGAATGCCTTGAGGCAGGTCACGCCCCAGCACCGACATCGGTGTCTCGGGCAGATAGGGAGCAATCTCTTGCGAAATGTACAATACTTTGTTCACATCCATTTTGTGTAGTTTTAAAGCAATATGCAAAGTTAATGATTTTTTCTCAATTATCACATCTTTTACCCGCACACGAAAAGCATTTTAAGTAAAAATCAAGCGATTTTAACAGTCGCGCCACGATTCGTCTGGATTTTATCTCCGTTGGTCAAGGTTTTGGCGGAATTGGTCTCGAACCGTCCATTCGACTCTTGCGCATTCCATTTTTTTGCACGAAATTTGCAGCATCAACAATTGAATTGTATTAACCCCAAAAAATTGAATAAGATGAAAAAGATTGTTTTGGCATTGACGGTTGCCTTCCTGGGCACCGCAATAATGACCGCACAGGGTCAACGACATGGACAGCGCGGAGCGCACTCGCCCGAGAAAATGATTGAACACCGCATTAACCGCCTCGACAAGGCCCTCGACCTCACCGCCGACCAAAAGAAGGCCATTACCGACATCTTCAAGCAGGAGTTTGAGGCCGAACAGGCTAAGAGGGCACAAATGTACAAGAAAGGTGAGGCTATGGAAAAAGCCAAACCCAGCAAGGAACAAATCCAGGCACGCCAAGAACAAATGAAGGCACGCCGCGAGGCAAGCAATGCACAAATCGAGAAACTCCTCACTTCGGAGCAAAAGGCCAAATTCGCCCAACTCAAGCAAGAGGAAATGAACCACAAAGGAAAGGGCAGAGCCGAACATCATGGCGGCAAAGGACGCTTCAAGGATGCCGACAAAGCCAACTGCAAAGACGCTCAAAAATGCGAAGGCAAAAGGCACCACGGCTGCAAAGACAAAGCAAAAGCCGATTGCTGCGACAAAGCAAAAGCCGACTGCGACAAGGCCAAGCAAGACTGCTGCAAGACTAAGTAACTTGCAATGGGTCCAAACAAAAAAGGGGCACTCCCAATGAGGAGTGTCCCTTTCGTTTTCTCATGCCTTGTCAAAATTCGGCATTGTTGGGGGTACGCGGGAAGGCGATGACGTCGCGGATGTTAGACATGCCGGTGACAAACAGCACCAACCGCTCAAATCCCAGGCCAAAGCCACTGTGAGGCACCGTGCCAAAGCGACGAGTGTCGAGATACCACCACATGTCCTTCATGGGAATGTTGCGGCGCTCTATCTCGCTCAGCAACTTGTCGTAGTCGGCTTCACGCTCCGACCCACCGATAATCTCACCAATCTGCGGGAACAGCACATCCATCGCACGAACCGTACGACCGTCGTCGTTCTGTTTCATGTAGAATGCTTTGATGTCGCGAGGATAGTCGGTGAGGATGACCGGACGTTTGAAGTGTTCTTCCACCAAGTAGCGCTCGTGCTCGCTTTGCAAGTCCACGCCCCACTTGACAGGGAACTCAAACTTCTTGCCACTCTTCTCCAGGATTTCAATGCCCTCGGTGTACGGCAAACGCACAAACGGCTGTTTGAGCACGCCCT
>CACZNP010000036.1 GCA_902782545.1 uncultured Bacteroidales bacterium | reverse complement strand
CCAGGCCTCAACATAGTGCAAACCGAGCGCAGAACAAAATGAGAAACGAAGTTTTTCATTTTTTTATGCCGAGGTGCCGCCTAATTTGCTGCGCTTTGCATGCCCTTCGGTCGCAGACCCTTCGTGGCTGGAGGTCGCCAGAGCCCCCAACTCGCCAATAATCGCTGGCTTTTTGAAAATTTAATATACGGGCGTTGCACATGATGGATTTAATGCGTAATTTTGCCGACTATACCGAACAGGAACGATGATCAGTAACATCATAGACGCCAAAAGTATCGATGCGCTGAGCCGCCTTGTGGACAAGGCCCAGAACATCGCCATCACCTGCCACAAGTCGCCCGATGGCGATGCGGTGGGGTCATCGTTGGCGTTGGCGCATTTGCTCTATCGCATGGGCAAGCACGCGCAGGTGGTCACACCCGATATGGTGCCCAAGGCGCTGGGGTTCTTGCCAGGGGTGCACACAGTGGTTGTGTTCACCAAGGCAGAGCAGCGCGCTCGCGAGGCTTTTGAGAGAGCCGACCTCATCTTTTGCCTCGATTTCAACCGGCTTCACCGCATTGACAAGTTGGGTGAGTTCGTGGGTCAATGCAAGGCCCCGCGCGTGCTGATTGACCACCATTTGGATCCCGAAAACATCTTCGATGTGATGGTGTCGGTGCCCGAGGCCACTTCGACTTGCGAATTGGTGTTCCGTGTATTCATGCAGATGGGGTTGCTCCACTTGCTGGACCGCTACGCCGCACAGTGCCTGTACACGGGCATGATGACCGACACGGGTAATTTCACTTACGGCAACGACAGCCCCGAGGTGTACGAGATTGTGGCCTCGCTCATGCGCCGACATCCCGACCGCACATGGCTCTACAACAACGCCATGAACACCTTCAGCGCCGACAGTGTGCGCCTGCAAGGTTATGCGTTGAGCGAGAAGATGGAACTTTTCCCCGAGTATGGAGCCGCACTGCTTTCCCTGGACCGGGACGAGTTGGCCCGCTTCAACTATCGTCGGGGCGATACCGAGGGCTTGGTGAACAAGCCGCTAGCCATCCCCGAGGTGTCGTGGGTGGTGTATTTTCGCGAGGAGCCCGACTATGTGAAGGTGTCGTGCCGCTCGGTGGGCGATTTCTCGGTGGATGACATCTGCAAGCGGTATTTCAATGGTGGCGGTCACCTCAATGCAGCCGGTGGCGAGTTCTACGGCACGCTTGCGCAGGCGGTGGATGTGTTCCACAGCATCTTGAATGACCTGAAAAAAGAAAACAATGATGAAGAAAAACAATAACATGATGATGAATATCACAAAAAAACTTGCCATGCTTGCTGCTACAGCGATGCTGGCAGTGGCAGCCTCTTCGTGCAGCGACGAGGTGAGTTATGCCGACCGCCTGAACAGCGAGCGCAACGCATGCAACGCTTTCTTGGCCACCAAGCGTGTGGTGAACGAAATCCCTGCCGATACCATCTTTGAGGTGGGTGAGAACGCGCCGTTCTACCGCATCGACAACGAAGGAAACGTCTATATGCAGGTCATCAAGTCAAGCGACCGCAAGGCCGACAAGGCAAAAGTGAGCGAGACAATCTATTTCCGCTATACGCGTTACAACATTGTGAGTTGGTACGAAACGGGCAGCCTCATCCCCTATGACGGCAATGCCACCGACATGAGCACCAGTTCGTCCTACTTCAACTACTCCGACTACACGCTGCCGGCGTCGTCGCAATGGGGTTATGGCCTCCAGATGCCGCTGAATTTCCTGGGCGTGGAGTGTGAGGTGAAACTGCTCGTCAAGTCGCAATATGGTTTGACCAGCGAAATCTCCTATGTGATGCCCTTCCTGTATCACGTCCGTTACTTCCACAGCAAGATTTGACAAGTCACTTAACATCTAATTCTATTTAACCGTGTCACTGATAAAATCTATTTCGGGAATCCGCGGCACCATTGGAGGCCGCGCGGGCGATGGCCTGTCACCGCTCGATATTGTGAAATTCACTTCGGCCTATGCTACCTATATGCGCCGCAACAGCACCACAGGCAGCAACGTCATTGTTGTGGGCCGTGATGCCCGTCTGTCGGGTCGCATGGTGCTCAACGTAGTGGTGGGAACACTCACCGGCATGGGTTTCGACGTGGTGAACATTGGATTGGCCACTACACCCACCACCGAACTTGCCGTGGTGGGCGAGAAAGCCTGTGGTGGAATCATCATCACTGCATCGCACAACCCCAAGCAGTGGAATGCCCTCAAGTTGCTCAACGAGAACGGGGAGTTTCTGACCGATGCCCAAGGCAAGGAAGTGCTGCGTTTGGCCGAAGCCGAGGACTTTGACTTTGCCGATGTGGACCACTTGGGCCGTGAGCAAAAGAATTACACCTATCTGCGCCGTCACATCGAGGCTGTGCTGGCACTGCCGCTGGTCGATGTGCAGGCTATCCGCAAGGCCAACTTCACGGTGGCTGTCGATGCGGTGAACTCGGTGGGAGGTGTCGCTATCCCCAAGTTGCTTGAAGAATTGGGCGTGAAAAAGGTGGAAAAACTCTTCTGCGACCCCACTGGTAACTTTGGCCACACTCCGGAACCCATCCCCGAGAACCTGACCGCCATCGCCGACTTCATGCGTCAAGGAAAGGCTGATGTGGGCTTTGTTGTTGATCCCGATGTGGACCGCCTGGCCATCATCATGGAGAATGGCGAGTTTTTTGTCGAGGAGTACACGCTGGTGGCTGTGGCCGACTATGTGCTGAGCCACACACCCGGTGCCACGGTAAGCAACCTGTCGTCGTCGCGCGCGTTGCGTGATGTGACGCAGAAACATGGCTGTACCTACACCGCTGCCGCTGTGGGCGAGGTGAACGTCACCACCGAGATGCGTCGCACGGGTGCCGTCATTGGCGGCGAGGGCAATGGCGGGGTTATCTATCCCAAATTGCACTACGGTCGCGATGCGCTGGTGGGTGTTGCGCTGTTCCTGTCGTTGCTGGCACGCAGTGGCATGAAAGTGAGCGAACTCAAGAAGACTTATCCGCAGTACGCCATTGCCAAGACCAAACTGGAACTGAAGCCCGAGATGGATGTCGATGCCATCCTCGAGGCGGTCAAGAAGCACTATGCCAGCGAGAACTTGACGACCATCGATGGGGTGAAAATCGACTTCGACGACTCATGGGTGCATTTGCGCAAGAGCAACACCGAGCCCATCATCCGCATTTACAGCGAGGCCCACACCATGGAGCAGGCCGAGCAACTGGGCGAGGACATGAAGCGCATTGTGGCCTCTTTGTGCTGACGTTCTCTGGTTGACAAACGTAAAAATCCCTGCAGGCAGTTGCTTGCAGGGATTTTTTTGTGCGCTTCAAGATGGACTTGAACCAACGACCCCATGATTAACAGTCATGTGCTCTAACCAACTGAGCTATTGAAGCGGTTGAGGGAGTTTTGCGTCGCCCCTCGCGACGTGCGCTTCAAGATGGACTTGAACCAACGACCCCATGATTAACAGTCATGTGCTCTAACCAACTGAGCTATTGAAGCAGGTGCAACTTGCATCGCACACGGGGTGCAGGTGTCAATTGCGGTGCAAATTTAGTGGCAATATTTGAATTGTGCAATATTTTTCAAAAAAAACTTGGCAAAAATCGTTTTTTAAGGGTTTTTTAATAAGAGAAATCGGGCATTATTCAAGGATATGTGATAATTTTGCACGATAATTTCCTATCAACGATGAGAACAACCATCCGCAACATATTCATTGCGCTCGCAGTGTGCCTCTTGGGAACAACGCTGGCGCAAGGCGACAAAGTGGTGAACGACGATGCTGCCATCGCCCGCCAACTCGACATATTCAACTCGCTCTACAAGGAGTTGAACACCTACTATGTCGACACCATCAACCCCCAAAAGTCCATCGAGAACGCCATCAATGCCATGCTTGACGATATCGACCCCTACACGGAATACATTCCCGCCAAGCAGCAGGAGGATTTCATGGTGATTTCCACGGGCGAGTATGGTGGCATAGGCTCTTACATCATAGAGCGCACCGGCGACAAGAAGGGGGTGTATATCTCCAGCCCCTACGAGGGAAGCCCGGCAACGCGTGCCGGACTGCGGCCGGGCGACCGCATTGTGATGATTGACACCGCCAGCACCGAAGGGTGGGGTAGCGACCGTGTGAGCAAGTCGCTCAAAGGCTTGCCCAACACCCGGTTGCGCTTGCAGGTGGTGCGACCCTACGAAGCCGACAGCATTAAGACTTTCGATATCACACGCGAAACCATCAAGGTGCCGCCTGTGCCCTACAGCGGTGTGACCCACGGCAACTTGGGCTACATCTCGCTCACCACCTTCAACGAGCACTCGGCGCAGCAAGTCAAGGATGCCTTGGTGGAACTCAAGAAGAACCCTGCCGTGAAGAGCATTGTGCTTGACCTGCGCGGCAATGGTGGTGGACTCATGGAGACCGCTGTGCAGATTGTGGGTTATTTCGTGCCCAAAGGCACCGAGGTGCTGGTCACACGCGGACGTGACAAACAGAGCGAGAAAACTTACAAGACCACCAACGATCCCATCGACACCCGCATCCCGCTCTTTGTGCTTGTGGATGGTGGCAGTGCCAGCAGTTCCGAAATCACGGCCGGTGCCTTGCAGGACCTGGACCGTGCGGTGATTGTGGGGGGCCGCTCCTACGGCAAGGGCTTGGTTCAGGCCACCCGGCCGCTTCCGTTCGACGGCATGCTCAAGGTGACCATTGCCAAGTATTACATTCCCAGCGGCAGGCTCATCCAGGAGATTGACTACTCGCAGCGCAACGCCGACGGCACCTATCAGCGCCGCCCCGACAGCCTGTCGACGGTGTTCCACACCGCCCACGGACGTGAGGTGCGCGATGGCGGAGGCATCACACCCGACATCAAGGTTGACGCACCCGAGATGACACGCTTGGTCTACAACATCGTGCGCGACCATTGGGCATTTGATTTTGCCACCAAGTATGCCAGTGAGCATGCTGCCATTCCATCGCCCGCCGAGTTCGAAATCACCGACTCGATTTTCAATGAGTTCAAGGCGTTTATCGACCCCGACAAATTCCAGTACGACAAGGTGTGTGAGGTGGGGCTTGACCAGTTGCGCAAGGTGGCCAAGACCGAAGGCTACATGAACGATTCGACCACTGCCGCATTTGCCCACCTTGAGTCGTTGCTCAAGCATGACCTGAGCCACGACTTGGACATCCATCGCAGCGAGATATCGAAACTGTTGGCGCAGGAAATCCTCGACCGTTACTATTATCAGCGCGGGCAAATCGAGTATTCTCTGCGCGACGACGAATGTCTGGCGGCCGTCGCCACCCTCATGGGCAAGCCCGGCGAGTGGAAACGGGTGCTCAACTTGAAATCAGAATATAAAAACAAAAAAGAATATCACGAGATGAAGAAGTACAAACTCATCAACAACACGTTGGGCTGGATTGTGTTTGCAATCGCGGCGGTGACCTACCTGCTCACGCTGGAGCCCACAGCCAGTTTTTGGGACTGCCCTGAATTTGTGGCACAAGGATTCAAAAGCGAAATTGGCCATCCGCCCGGCAACCCCATCTTTATCCTTGCCGCACGTTTTGCCGCCAACTTTGCCGGCGGTGACATCAGCAAGGTGGCTGTTTGTGTCAATGCCATGAGTGCCATCTTCAGCGCGCTCACCATCCTGTTGCTGTTCTGGACCATCACCCACCTGGTCAAGAAACTGTTGGTGGCCGATGGCGAAGAGGACCGGATGACACTGGCCCAATATTTGGTGATTATGGGCAGCGGCATCGCAGGCGCCTTGGCTTACACGTGGAGCGACACATTCTGGTTCTCGGCAGTGGAGGCCGAGGTGTACGCCTTCTCGTCGTTCTGCACGGCGCTGGTGTTCTGGCTCATCCTCAAGTGGGAGGATCAGGCCGACGAGCCGGGCAGCGACCGATGGCTCATCTTGATTGCCTACGTGTTCGGAGTGTCGTTGGGTGTGCACCTGCTCAACCTGCTGTGCATCCCGGCCATTGCCCTGGTGTTCTATTACCGCAAGTTCAAGAACACCACGGCCCGTGGCTCGCTCATCACCTTGCTCATCTCGTTTGCTGTGATTGTGTTCATCCTCTACGGCCTGGAGCCAGGCTTTGTGGAGTGGGGACAGTACTTCGACCTGTTTTGTGTGAACACGCTGGGCATGTCCTACAACACGGGCGTGCTCATCTATGCCATTCTGTTGGTGGCAGTGCTGGCTTGGGGACTCTATGAGTTATATTCCGGGCGCAGCGCCAACCGCATCAAGTTGTCGTTCCTGTTGGGCATCCTTCTGAGCGGCGGACTGTTCTTTGGCGAAAGCCTGCTCATCCCCGCGATTCTGCTGATAGCCCTGGCAGTGTCTCTGTTCAAGTTCTGCAACCACATTCCGGTGCGCATCTTCAGCAATATCCTGCTGTCAATTCTGGTGATTTTCATTGGGTTTGCCAGTTATGCGCTGATTCTCATCCGCAGCGGCGCACTCACCCCGCTCGACGAGAACTCGCCCAGCAACACCTTTGCGCTGGCCAAGTATCTGAGCCGTGAGCAGTATGGTGAGACGCCGTTACTCTACGGACGCACGCTGTTCAGCGAAATCGTCTATAAGGAGAGTGCCAACGGCACCTTCAAGCCCGACTACAAAGAGGGCCGCTCGCTCTATGCCCAAAAGGTGAAAGAGAACCCCACCGACAAGGACGAATATGTGGAGGTGGGCCGTAAAATGAATTACCGCTATGCCCCCGAGCAGAACATGGTGTTCCCGCGCATTCACAGCGAAGCCCACACCCGCGAGTACCAGGAATGGCTGGGCATGGAAGGCACCGAGGTGGAGGCCACCGTACAGGTCGATGCCGACGGCAACCCCATCCACAAGGAAAGCAAAATCAAGCCCACCATGATGGAGAATTTGCGGTTCTTCGTGGATTACCAACTCAACTACATGTACTGGCGATACTTCATGTGGAACTTTGCCGGACGCCAAAACGACATCCAGGGTATGGGCGAGGTGACGCAAGGAAACTGGATCTCGGGCATCCCCTTCATCGACAATCCCCGCTTGGGCGACCAAAGCCTGTTGCCCGATGACTTGGGCCGTGGTAACAAGGGTCACAACGTGTTCTATCTGCTCCCGTTGCTGCTGGGTGTCGTGGGACTGCTGTGGCAGGCCTATCGTGGCAAGCGCGGCATTGAGCAATTCTGGGTGGTCTTCTTCCTGTTCTTCATGACGGGAATAGCCATCGTGATGTACTTGAACCAAACGCCCAGCCAGCCTCGTGAACGAGACTATGCCTACGCGGGCTCGTTCTATGCCTATGCCATCTGGATTGGATTTGGCGTGGCAGGACTGTGGCGCACCGTGCTGTGGCTCATGGCCAAGAAAGACCGCAAGAGTGGCGAGCGCGAGGAGTTGCAGCACACCACCAAGGGGTTGGCCGTGGCTGCCGTGGCTGCCTTGGTGGGGCTGGCCGTGCCTCTGCAGATGGTGAGCCAGACCTGGGACGACCACGACCGCAGCGGACGCTACGCCGCGCGCGACTTCGGCATGAACTACCTGTCAAGCCTTGACCCCAATGCAGTGATTTTCACCAACGGCGACAACGACACCTTCCCGCTGTGGTATTGCCAGGAGGTGGAAAACTTCCGCACCGATGTGCGTGTGGTGAACCTGAGTTACCTGGCCACCGACTGGTACATTGCGCAGATGCAGCGCACGGCCTATGAGTCGATGCCGCTGCCCATGCTGGCCGGCAAGACCACCTATGCCTACGACAACCGACAGTTCAACTACTTTATCCAGCCCGACACCATGCCGGTGCCCGTGCTCAAGTCGCTTGAACACCTCTATGGACCCAATTACAAGGACAATGCCTACGGGTTGGGTGAGATACGGTACCCGCGTACGTTCATCCCCATCGATGCCGAAGCGGCCGTCAAGGCCAATGTCATCAGCGAGCAGCAGCGCGACATGGCCGAGGAGGCCATCGTCCTGTCGCTCGACCGCTTGGGCAGTGGCATGACATCGAGCCAGACAATGGCCCTGGACATCATCGCATCGAGCATCGACCAGGGCTGGAAGCGGCCATGCTACTTCGCCATGACGGTGCCCACGAGTTATTATTTGGGCTTGTCGCCCTATTTGCGCAACACGGGTATGGCCTATCAGGTGACTCCGTTGCGCGGTATTTCGCAGTCGGGCGACATCGCCTGCTCCACCGACAAGATGTACGATAACGTCGTCAACAAGTTCCGCTGGGGAGGACTCGACACTGCCAAGCCGGGCTCGCTCTATCTCGACGAGACGGTGCGACGCATGGTCACCACTGTGCGCAGCGCCATGCTCTCGCTGGCCATGGATCTTGCCTATGAGGGCAAGGCGGCCAAGACGGCTGCCGAGGGAGGCCAGACGGTATTCATGGGCAAGAACGCACAGGACTATGCCAAGGACCGCTTCGACAAGGCCCTCAAGGTGCTTGACCTGATGATGGAGAAACTTCCTCTCAAGGCCGCACCATTCGCCATCCAGATGGGACAGCAAACGGCCGACACCTATGCCTTCATTGGTAGCGAAACCGGCAACAACACGGCCACCGCCAAGGCGGTGAAACTGCTTGAGGACGAGGTGATGCGCTATGCCGACTATGCACGCTTCTATCAGTCGCTTTCGCCCGGCCAGTATGAGCGTACCACCAATGTGGACCGCTACACCGACCAGCGATACCTGCCGTTACTTATCCAGGACTATGCTTCGCTCAACGACAAGGGCCTTGATGACCTCATGAAGCGCATCGAGGCGCGGGGTGTGAATTTGGGCCGACTCTACTCCTACATGAAGGCCATAAGCCCCGCCGAAGAGAATGAGCAAGAGCCACAACAAGAACAAACCACCCAGGACTGATGCTTGTTGAGCGACCGCCACTGCTTTACCGCATGCTTTTTCCAGAGACCGTGTGGCGCATCCACAAGCGTGAGCACACGGTCTATCTCACCTTCGACGATGGGCCGATTCCTGAGGTCACGCCCTGGGTGCTCGACACACTCGACCACTACGGTGTGAAAGCCACGTTTTTCTGTGTGGGCGATAACGTGGCTCGCAGTCCTGAATTGTTTGCGCAACTGCGCCAGCGTGGGCACAGCGTGGGCAACCACACGATGAATCACCTGCAAGGCTCCAAGGTCACCACAAGGGCCTATCTTCACAACGTGTTCAAGGCGCACGATCTGATAGGCAGCACTCTGTTCAGGCCTCCGCACGGATTGCTGCGATGGGGACAGAGCAAGGTGTTGCGCTCACGCTTTGCCATCATCATGTACGATTTGGTCACGCGTGACTACAGCCGCCGGCTCAATGGCGAGCAAGTGCTGGCCAATGTGCGGCGCTATGCCCGCAACGGTTCCATTATCGTCTTCCACGATTCGCTCAAAGCCGAGAAAAACCTCCGTTATGCCCTGCCTCGTGCCATCGAGTGGCTGCAACAGCAGGGCTACTCCTTCGACATCATCCCCGAGCGGTAACTACACGCTGACTATCATTCAGTCCAAGGAGGAAGGTATGCCCAAGCGTGCCCGTCGTGCTCCGGCCGATGGCTTGAAGT
>CACZNP010000035.1 GCA_902782545.1 uncultured Bacteroidales bacterium | reverse complement strand
CCCACGCGGAATGCGTCATGTGTCCAAATGAACTTCACAGGCAATTCCATCAGTGCCGACAAACGCACGGCGGGTTTCATATAGTCGCTGAAAACAAAGAACGTGCCACAGGCAGCAATCACACCTCCATGCAGCGCCATTCCATTGATGATGGCTGTCATGGCCAACTCCGAGACACCTGCATGCAAGAACGCACCCTTGAAATCATGACGCGAGAATGCACCGGCAACCTTGAGAAAACCATCGGTTTTGTCACTATTTGCCAAGTCGGCGCTCGACACTATCATATTTCCAACCTCACGGGCCAGCACCGCCAACACATCGGCCGATGCCTGACGGGTGGCTATACCCGGCTTGTGGGCAATGGCCGAATAGTCGACTTGCGTAACCTTACCCGCAATGTAATCTTGTAATTGTTTGGCCAATGCTGGATTGGAATCGGCCCAGGCCTGCTGGGCAGCCACACGCTGTGCAACCTGTTCACGCAATTGCGCCTCACGATCAGCATACAGTTTTTGCACTTCGGGGAAAACAGCCCAGGGATTCTCGGGATTGCCACCCAAATGCTCTATGGTTTTCTCATAACTGGCTCCTGACTTGCTCAAGGGATTGCCATGCGTACTGCACTTGCCCTCAAAATTCTCTCCTTCCTCAGTGACTGCGCCACGACCCATCACAGTGTGACCCACGATGAGCGTTGGGCGCTCTTTTTCTTGCAGGGCTTGCGACAAAGCGTCGGCAATGGCTACCGGATCGGTGCCATCCACCTCTATCACATTCCATTGCCAGGCACGATACTTCATGGCGGTGTCCTCGTTGCTTACTGCATCGCAATTGGTGGACAACTGTACCGAGTTGCTGTCATAGAACATGATGAGGTTAGAAAGTCCTAGGTGCCCTGCTATGCGTGCAGCCTCTTGCGAGATACCCTCTTGCACACCACCGTCGCTGATGAACGCGTAGGTTTTGTGCGCCCACACCTCGCCAAATCGTGCGGCAATGAATCGCTCGGCAATGGCGGCTCCCACTGCCATCACATGACCCTGGCCCAGTGGGCCGCTGGTGTTCTCCACTCCGTGATCCACATCCACCTCAGGGTGTCCGGGGGTTATACTTCCCCAGGAGCGGAATGCCTTCAAGTCATCGGTCGTGAATTTGCCAGTAAGTGACAAAACCGCATAGAGCATAGGCGACATGTGGCCCGGGTCCAGGAAGAATCGGTCACGGGAGAACCACCGAGGGTCATCGGGGTTATGCACCAGGAACCGGGAGAATAACACATTGACAAAATCTGCTCCACCCATGGCACCTCCCGGATGTCCCGATTTTGCTTTTTCAACCATCGCAGCGGCCAGAATGCGAATGTTGTCGGCCGCGCGGTTCATCAGTTTGCTGTCGATTTCCATAATCTCTGTATCAACTGTGTAAAAAAGTATTCAAATGACGGTCATCGCCCTATTGGAGCATTTTAACATACAAATATAGTGCGATTTATTGAATTTCACAAATTATTGGCAAGATATGTCAAAAAAAATCTGCATGAAAAAATCCGCCGCACCATGGAACGGATGCGACGGATTGTAATTGTGGGGCTGTTGCCTAAGAACGTGGCATCAATCCACGGGAATGTCTTTGTTGACGTTCTTGCATCCAACCATGGAATAGAGGAACAGATAGAACAAGCCCAACAGGGGCACGATGTAACTGATCATGTAACCGGCAGAGTGGTCGACAATGAAATTTTGGATGAGTGGCAACACTCCTCCGCCCACGACCATCATCATGAAGATACCGCTTGCAGACGCCGTGTACTTGCCAAGGCCCTCGGTGGCGAGGTTGAACACGCACGACCACATCACCGAAGTGCAAAGTCCGCACAGCACGAGGAGCAATGCACTCACAGGCACTGTAGTCATGCTGAATCCGCTGCCGGTGAACGCGGGCATTACGGTTGTGTGTTCCTTGCCGATGAACATGGCACCAAGAATGAGCAACATGCCCACGACGGTGACACATATCATCATGACCTTGCTCGACACCTTGCCTGCGATGGCTCCACCCACGATGCGTCCCACGAGCATGAGCAACCAGTAGGTACCTGCCACCACACCTGCGACTGCTGCAGCATTCTCTAACAATCCGGCGCCCTTGTCGCTCTGGTCGCTCAGGTAATAGAGAAGCGTGCCAGGGATGCCCACCTCGACACCCACGTAGATGAAGATGCCGATGGCGCCAAGCACGAAGTGACGGAAGTTCCAAGCGCTGTGTTCATAAACCTTCGT
>CACZNP010000034.1 GCA_902782545.1 uncultured Bacteroidales bacterium | reverse complement strand
CCTCAACTCCGGTGAACGACAGGGTCACATACTCGCTGGTGCTCAGCGTGGCCTCATAGGTGAGTTCATCGCCCACGGTGAGCGCACCACTCTCATCCTCATCTATCAAGTAGAAGAAGATGCTGCCAGAGTTGGTGTCTTTCTTCACATCAAGGCTGAATCCGCCGGTCACCGCCGGGGTCACCAGCATGTCCATGTTGTCCTTGTTGGTGGTGCCGTTGGGCTGGCTGCCAGCATACAGGCCGCCGGTGTTGCCCACGCCCACGGTCGAAAGGTAGTTGTAGACCTGGTAGGTGTTGTTCCAACTGGAACGATACTTCACAATGTGCTTCCATCCGGGAGCCACCTTGAAGGCATGGTCAGTTGTGCTGATGGTGGTGTTGAAGTCCACTGTGTAGTTCTGCACCGTCTCAGCACTCGCTGTCTTGAAGCCCAGCAGCATGACCACTGCCAGGCCCAAAAGATAGTGTAAATGCTTCATAAAGTGTAACATTTAATGGTTAATAAAAAAGTGAATTACAAGAAAATTTCATTCTGTTGTGAGTTCTTCCTCTGCCCAGGAGAAGCCCATTGACGCCGAAGGAGCGAGAATTTGCACCCCCTCTCGGGCAGAGGGGGTGCCGCAACGCGGCGGGGGAGTGGGAGTGGCTCCCCTAAGTTAGGGGAGCAGGCGCGAAGCGACTGAGGAGTGTGTAATAACAGCCTGGTTGCTTGTCATACTCCCTCGGCCTTCGGCCACTCCCTCTATCTATGAGGGAGAACTCGGTTTGCAGTATTTTAAAGAACTCCTTTATTTTGTTGAATGAAAAACCTGCAGGGCCATTTGGCCCCACAGGTTCTTCAAGTCTTATTCCTGCGACATGAGAATCGCTATCAATGCTGTGATGTCGGCTATACCCACTTCGCCGTCGCCATTCACGTCGGCTCTGTCGTACCAATCCTCGGGAACATCATCTTCCATGACTACAGCCACCAAGGCGGTCACGTCGGCTATACCCACTTCGCCATCACCGTTCACATCGCCCTTCAAGCCCAAATACAAGAACTCAAAGTTGTCGTAGAAGGCGCCCAGACAGTTGCTGGCCTGCGATTTGAGAGCCACATACACCTTCTTGCCGGCATATTCGCTCAGGTCATAACTCAGGTGATCCCAGTTCACTTCGTCGAACAGGTCGGGAGTAAAACTGTCGCCCACCTGCTGGAAGGAGTTGCGGGCGGTGGGGCTCGTGGTGCTCACCAGCACGCTCACCGTGGGGGTGCTGGCCGGCAAAATGCTGTTGACCGACTCCCAGTTGCGCATGTCGAACTCGAACTTGGTTTTCTTACCCACCGTGATGGCATCGCTCACAATCCAGTCCTCAAAGGCACCGTTCACGTTGCAGCGGGTCATCAGCGACTGGTGACCGTGGGGCTCTTTCAGGCTGTTGTAGCACTGGCTGTCGTTCAGCACGAAGAACGAGAGCAGTCCGCCGTTGTTGGGGAAGTCCCAGAAGGTGAGCGGAGATGTCGACACATGGTCCACATCCATTACGGTGAAGCCCTCGGGACCCACGCCGGTGGCATCGTGCTCAAAGCCGAAGTACTTGATGTCGCTGGCCAGGGCAATGCCACTCACGGGCAAGTCAATGCTGCTGCCATCGCTCAGCGTAACGGTCATGTTGTCCTTGATGGTCACCGAGTCTTTGCTCGCACTGTTCATGGCGTTAAAGGTCACGGTGAACTGGCTGGAAGCCGACGGCTCAATGATGGTGCCGGCGGCAAGCGTGGTGCTGAAGTTGGGTTTCTCAAATTTCACGCTCTCCACAGTCACAGGCTGGCCACCCAGGTTGCTCAGTGCCAGTGTGCCGCTGGTCTCGGCGGTGCGGGCATTCACTTTGTAGGCATCCCAACCGTCGACACTGAACGACAGTTGCACGCCGGCGCTCTCAACCTTGATGTTGTCGAGCGATGCACCGCGCGAGCGGCTGTAGTTGTGCGAGATGTAACGCCAACGGAACGCCACCGTCTTGCCGGCATAGGCGCTCAGGTCGTGGCTCTCGTAAGCCCAGTAGCGGATGGGGTCGCCATATTCGTCCTCACCCTCCTTGTTGTCGCTGATGAGCGACAGTTGCTGCCACTCGCCATCGACAAAGATGTCGAAGAACACGGCATCGACACCGTCTTCCTTGGTGCTGTGGTTCACGTGCAGGGTCTCGCTGTCCTTGGTCAGGCTCACCGGACGGTCGTTACCCCACCAGAAACTGATTTGGTTCTCACCGCTGGCGGGCAGCACCACGTCGGGCGTGGTGAGCACGGCGGTCACCTCGGTCTCGTTGCTGTAGGCCATCATACTGTAGCGGCCATCCATGGGATAGTAGTCGCTGCGGCTCCACTTGGTGTACTGGCCACCCTCGGCAAACCAGCCCAACGGCACAGCGGTCTCACCTTCAAAGCCTTCGTTCCACGGCAGGTCGGTGATGGTGTGGTCGGCCTGAGTGGTGAACACCCAGGTGGGGACATCCTCGGCATCGCCAATGCTGTTGTAGGGCACAATCTTCCAGTAATAGGTGGTGGCATTGTCGGCCACGGGCAGCGTGTAGGTCAACTCGTTGCCCAAATCCTGGCCGTTGATCACATCGAAGGTGTTCTCCGATTTGCCCAGATAGAACCGGTAACCCTCGGCAAACTGCGCCTCGCTCCAACTGAACACGATGTTCTTGTTGTAGACGTTCTTGGCGCTGTCGGCAGGAGCGATGAGCGTGGCAGGCATGGGCACACCATTGATGCCGTACACATTGGGCAGCAACACGCGGTCGATGATGTAACGGGCATCGTCGTCCATGCCGTACTCACTGTCGTAGTAGCACTCGGTGTTGTTGAAGCGAAGCACCAGGCTGTCGGTGGTGTAGGCCGACAGGTCGATGCTCACATTTATCATGGAGTTCAACTGGGTGTAGTCGCTGGTCCACAACGTCTGGTATTTGCCGCCATCCACACTGGCCATCACCTGCAGGTCATTGGCAGGATACTCTTCCTCGCCGTCATAACTTGCATAGTAGGTGAAACGGAACTCGTGCGGAGCATCGGGGTCACTCATGTCAAGACGGGGCAGGTCGATGTGGTTGGGCTCGATGTAACCGGCAGTGTACATACTGTAGTCGCCCTCAAGGGCATAGGGGGTGCGGTTGAACTTGTTGATGCCGCCACCGTCGGTCCAGCCGGCCGGTGGGAACTGGGCACCCTCGAAGAGTTCCAGGTAATAACCGTCGGGGACGGCTTCCTTGGTCACCGACACATGGACGGTCACATCGCCGCCGTTGGTCTTGATCACAGCATCGGCTTCGGTCGGGCTGGTGAGCGTGGCTTTGTAGTAAAGTTGGAAATGGGCGGTCTCGTTCACGCCCAGGCTCATGCCCACGGTATCCATCGCGAGGCCGATGCAGTCGGGAGCCTCAAATCCCGTCACTTTCAAGCCTTTCAAGCCCACATTCTTGAGCGTCATCTGCTCGCTGTAGAACTTCTCGCCGATGTAGGTGGTGGGGAACTCGTAGGAGGTCTGCGCCAACTCGGCAATGGGGCCCGTTTCGGGCTTGTGCTGCTTGATGCTGATGTTATCCAGGTAAAGGATGTTACCGAACTGCTTGATCAGTTTGTAGATAAACGCCACTTTCACTGTCTTGCCTTGCCAGGGGCTCAAGTCGAGTTTGGAGGTCTGGATGGCCCAGTTGGTCCACAAATAGGAACCGTAGATATCGGGCGGCACACCGCTGTCGCGCACTTGCTCTTCGTTGGTGATATCGAAAATCACGGTCTCGGTGTCTCCCTCGAGAATGGCCACTTGCAGGGTGTACTGGCCTTGGCTAAGCACGCCATAGGCAGCAGCCTCCCAGTCGAACGACAACTGATAGGTGTCGTCAAGTGTCAGTTCCGGGGTGATGAGATACTCCTTGCGGGGGCCATAGGCGGCTGTCACACCGTTGGCATAGGTGGGAGCATCCACACTCGCATAGTAAAAACCACTCATGGTGCTACCCGCGGTGGTGTTGTGGTGGACGGCCCATTTGTACGTCAAGTTGGTGCCCGTATAACCGTCTATACGGGTCCAACCATCTGGCAACACAGCGGTCGACACATCGCCTTGGGTGTTCTCAAAGCCCTCGTCAATCAGGATTTGAGCCGATGCACCCCATACGGTCAGCGTCAGGAACGCAGCCAGAAGCATGTAACATTTTTTCATCATCTCTAAAATTTTTAATATTAAAACATTTATTCTCAATCGGGTTTTCACGGTCACCCCTTTACCAACATTGGAGCAAGCAAAACCGCTTGCAGAATTTCATAGTCTGCAAATATACGCATTTCTATGCAAAAACGAAAGCATTGACGACAAAAAACACTTAAATTTTTCGCCGCAACCCACTAAGTGCAGGCCTCTCAGACACTTAGATTTACCCGTCAAAAAATTGACCTTTCACACCCCCGTTTTGCACATTTCACAAGCCCACACACCACGCCCCGACACACCAAAAGTTTAAAAAAACATAATATTGCGGCATTAAAGAAATTTTTCCATAATAACATGCGTATTATCGGGAAAATATTGCTTAATTTTGCGTTCGCGAAATAAAACGAGAATTTTTTCAAAAACAATCACTTAATACAAAAAACTACAATGGCAAAGTTTGACAAGTCTATTCTGGAGAAGTACGGTATTACCGGAACCACCGAGGTGCTTTACAACCCTACTTATGAGGTTTTGTTCAACGAGGAAACCAAACCCGGACTCGAAGGCTTCGACGTGGGTGTGGAAACCGAACTGGGAGCAATCAACGTGATGACCGGTGTGTACACCGGACGCTCGCCCAAAGACAAATTCATCGTCGACGATGAGACTTCGCACAACACTGTGTGGTGGACCAGCGAAGGATACAAAAACGACAACAAGCGCGCCAGCAAGGAAACTTGGGCTGCCGTCAAGGAAATCGCCATCAAGGAGTTGTGCAACAAGAAACTCTATGTGGTCGACGGATTCTGCGGCACACACAAGGACACCCGCATGAAAGTGCGCTTTATCATGGAGGTGGCTTGGCAGGCTCACTTCGTCACCAATATGTTTATCCGCCCGCAAAACGAAGAGGAATTTGACCTCGAGCCCGACTTTGTGGTGTTCAACGCCAGCAAGGCCAAGGTGGAGAACTACAAGGAACTGGGACTGAACATCGAGACAGCCGTCGTCTTCAACGTCACCAGCCGTGAGCAGGTGATTATCAACACTTGGTACGGTGGCGAGATGAAGAAGGGCATTTTCTCCATGATGAACTACTATCTGCCCCTCAAGGGCATCGCCGCCATGCACTGCAGCGCCAACACCGACATGAACGGTGAGAACACCGCCATTTTCTTCGGACTGAGCGGAACGGGCAAGACCACCCTCAGCACCGACCCCAAGCGCAAACTCATCGGCGACGACGAGCACGGATGGGACGACGAGGGCGT
>CACZNP010000033.1 GCA_902782545.1 uncultured Bacteroidales bacterium | reverse complement strand
CGTGGCACATTGCTGCTTACCGCTGGAGCCAAAGGAGCCATCGAGGTGCGCCGCTATGGCTTGTCGGTGCGCGAGGGTGAGACGGTGTATCTGACCGCCACCATCATCGACGACAAGATGACCATTGTGGAAAAGCGTGGCACCAAAGTTGTGGGTGAACCTCGCGATGTGGATGGTGTGGCAACGCTCAAAAAGATGCCCAACCGCAAGTTGCATGTGCGTTACGACAGCGAAGTGACGGGAGAATGGGGCCTGTTGACCTTCCTGAATGTGGATGGCAACCATGTTTCGGCCACCTTGAAGTATTAAAACCGTTCCATCGGACAATTTATTGCAGGAAACTGCGTTTATATAAAAAACTACTAGTAGAAAGACATAATGGCACGAAAATTTTTGATAACCTTCGTGATGACGTTGGTGCTTGCTTGCGCTCCCTCGGTGCGGGCTGGCCAGTGGGTGCAACATCCTGCTTTCTCGGGGAGTGTGTCGACCACCAATGTGATTGACACAGAGCAAAAAGTGTATTTCCTTGTGAGCAAGAACTTGTATTGCTTTGACAAGACCACCGAGGATATTGTCGTGTTGAATTCAGGCAACGTGTTGAATTCCGGGAATATCTCACAAATTTACTATAACAGCGCCAAGGACTATGTGGTGGTGACGTATCTGGATTCCAACATCGACATCCTGTTCAGCGATGGCACCGTGAAAAATGTGCCCACCATCAAAGATGTGGTGATGAACACTTCCCGTGTCATCAACGATGTGACCTTTGGCGGCGGATACATGTATGTGGCGACCGACTTTGGGTTTGTCAAGTTTGATGAGGACAGTTTCGATTTCAAGTTGGTGCGCAACTACGCCGCTCCATTGACGTCGGTGGCTCAGATTGGCGACAACCTGATGATGTGCCACAAAGACTCGCTGTACTATTGCAGTTCCGTATCGCCGGCCGACCATCTGTCGGATCTCATACGTGATTCCAAGGGCCGTGCCTATGCCTCGGGGCGCATATTCCCCATCAACAACAACAAGTTTTTTGTTACAGCCAAGGCCGGTCTCTATGTCGACACTGCCACCCCACGTGAGGGGATGGATTCGCTCACCATAGCGAGCACGGCCGTTTTCTCGGGGTCCAATCTGGTTGCCGGTCCTGTTCAAGTGACCCCGACCGGGTTCTTGGTGAACTACTTTGCCAACAGTTATTACTACACCTTCGATGCCCAAGGCGGCACAGCCAAAAAAGTGAGTGGCGGCAAAGAAATGTACAGCGCCAACGTGCGTGGTGACGGTACACTGTGGGGTGTAGGGGCCAATGGCCCACACATCAAAGGGCAGACTGCAACCCACAAGCCCAATGCCATAGATTTTGCCGATGTGTTGCCTTTCTGGATTGGCTATCACAAAATGTCCCGTAAAATCTATATCGCCAACAGCGGGCCTTGGTTTGGAAAAGGCGCCCATGTGACACGAATCAACAGTTACGATGGCGAATCGTGGTCCAATGTGACCCCATCGGGTATTGCCAGTGGTGGACTCTTCTCCTTTGCGTTCCACCCCACCGATGCTTCCACCTATTTTGCGCCATCATGGAATAAAAGCGGTCCTTATCGCATCAAAGACGATGTCATTTTGTCGTCGTTCAGGACAAACTCCCCACTCCCCACCAATGCCCAGGGAATGCGAATGGCTTTTGATGATGATGGCAACCTTTGGGTCATCCAAGAATATCCTGTCATCAACAAGCCAGTGTTTGTTTTGCCGGCCGACAAACTTGACAGTGAGACTCCTGCCAAAACCGACTGGTTGTCGTATGCCATGGAAGGCGTAAGTGCCGGACTTAGCCCACAACGTGCGTGTTTTGCCATCTCCAAAGGAACCAATGTCAAGGTGTACAATGGTGGTGACTTTGGCCGTCCGATGGTGTTTTGGGACAACGAGGGTGGTGTGACCAGCACAACACCCAGGTCCAGATTGTTCAACAGTTTTGTGGATGAAGATGGCAATCCTGTGACTTGGACTTATATGTACAGACTGAAAGCCGACCCATTGGGCCGTGTGTGGGCCGCTTCGATGGAGGGGCTTATGAGTTTTGATCCGATCCAGGCCTTTGATGCCGGCTTCAGAGTGAACAACTCCACCGCCATGAGTGGCAATAAAGTCTATGCAGTGGAATTTGGACCACAAGGACAGGTGTGGGTGGCCACCGAGGAAATGGGCTTGTGCGAAATCTCTTACGACGGCAAGCAACTCATCAACCAATACACGACCAGTAACAGCCCCATTGTGAGCAATTGCATCTACGACTTGTGTTACAACGAGTACACCAACTCACTGTTCATGACCACTGCCCAAGGCGTTATGGAAATGAAACTTGATGCCTCGCCTGCCAGTGACAATTATGACAACGTGTATGTCTATCCCGATCCGGTCTTGCCCGATTTCACGGGTTTTGTCGCCATTTATGGACTCATGCCCAACTCGCAAGTTGTGATCAAAGACCGCGATGGCAATGTTGTTGCACAGTTCGCGGCTGCCGAGGGTACTGCCAGTTGGGACTGCTGTGATGCATCGGGTGAGCGTGTAACCACAGGCAACTATTCGGTCTATGCCTCGCAAACGGCAGTGACCGACGACGACAAGCCCGTGGCCACCATACATGTAATCAAGTGATTGTCAAAAATATTAATTTGAATTAATAACGTCATAAAACCGATAAGAATATGTTTAAGAGATTGATCATCGTGCTCGCATGTGTGATACCCTTTGTGGCCAAGGCACAATATGGGGTGGGTGACTGGCGAATCCATGCCACATTCGTGGGGTCGCAGGCACAAACAATTGTGGATACACCCGAGAAAGTGTATTATCTGGTGAGCAACAACCTGTTTTGCTATGACAAAGAGACCCAGGAGAACGAGGCATACAATATGCGTAACTATCTTTCGGATGTTACCATCAGCCAGATCTATTTCAACTATGAAAAAGATTACCTGTTCATCGTCTATCTGAACTCCAACATCGACATCATTCTCAAAGATGGCAAAGTGGTGAATATGCCCGACATCAAGAATGCTGTCATGACTCAGTCGAAGACCATCAACCACGTCTCGTTTGCACATAACAAGGCATTTGTCGCCACCAACTTTGGCTATGTGGTCATCAACGACGAGAAAATGGAGGTGCAGGAATCACGCATTTTCAACACCACCATTTACTCGGCCGCACAAGTGGGCGACCTGATGCTCATCAGTGCCGACAAACTCTATTACGGAAACATCAATGACTATCATGAGACCTTGTCGTCGTACAAAACCGCCAACAACGACAAGGCCAAGTTGATTCCCATCAACGACAACAGTTTCTTTTACATCACGGGATGGTTCTACAAACGTACGATCAATGTTGCCGCCGATGGGACGGTTTCGTTCAATTCGAGCAAGATAGCCGAGTCGGCACCTAAAGATGTCCAGCGCACCCCAACCGGTTTCTTGGCCAACTACTTGACTAAGTACTTCACGTTTGACGCCGAAGGAAACTATCAAGAAACAGTGACAGTGAGCAACGAACTCTTGAGCAGTCATCCCAAAGGTGACGGAACGTTGTGGGCCGTGGGTGCCAATGGCCTGCACAAAAACGGTGATAATGACAACTTCCTCAAGCCGAACGGATTGCAGTTCCTGCATCCCTTCCACATGGCATACAACAACCGCGAGGGAAAAGTGTATGTGTCCACAACGGCAACTAACCATTTCTTCTCGTCGGGCGACGCCACTCAGGTGAGCACCTACGACGGCAACTTGTGGGAATTGGTGACTCCAGGATCAATCCCTGGCGGCTCTTATCACATTTTGTTTGATCCAGAAGAGGCTAACACATATTACCTGAGCACATGGAAAAGCGGTATGTTGAAAATTGTCAACAACCAAATCAAGCGTGCCTATAACCAGAGCAACAGCCCCATTCGGGGAAGTTCATCGACCATGCATGCCATTACCGGCCTGGACCGCTATGGCAATATGTGGGTGTGCCAGTCCTACAAGAATCCCGACCATCCTGTGATGGTGCTTCCACGCGCAAAGTTGTTGGCAAGCAACACCGTCGAGAGTGATTGGTACACGCCCGATGTGCCTCCTGTGCATCAGGAGTCGTCCAAGCGCGCCAGTTTTGTGGTGACCAAAAACAATGCGGCCGATGTGAAGGTGTTCAATTCGGGCGACTATGAGCGGGCGTTTGTATTCTGGAAAACCAACAACGGCAATATCAGCGACTTGAGCCCCACTTACCGCACCTACACAAGTTTCCATGACCAAGATGAGAAAGCCTTTGTGTGGACCTATATCACCTGCATGACCGAGGACCTCGCTGGACGCGTTTGGGTGGGTTGTGTGCAAGGCATCTTCTCGTTTGATCCCTCGGAGGCATTTGACGATAACTTCCGCATCAATCACACCAAAGTGCCTCGTAACGATGGCACCGATTTGGCCGATTACCTGCTTGATGGCATCCAGGTGAACTGCATCGCTGTGGATGGTGCCAACCGTAAGTGGATAGGCACCAACGAGTCGGGATTGTTCCTGATAAGCGCCGATGGTTCGCAAATTCTCAAGCAGTTCAACACCAGCAACAGTTATCTGTCGTCGAACACCATCTACAGCGTGTGCTGCAACACCGACAACAACTCGGTCTATATCATCACGCCCACAGGCATGTTTGAGTATTTCAGCGACTCTACACCGGCCGAGCCCGACTTCAGCAACGTCTACGCATATCCCAACCCTGTGCGCCCCGACTTCACTGGACTGGTGACCATCAAGGGCCTTATGGACAACTCGCTGCTCAAGATTGCCGATGCCAGTGGCAATGTGGTCAAGCAACTGCGTTCCACCGGTGGCATGGCTACTTGGGACTGCTGCGGTGAAAACGGCGACCGTGTCAAGACGGGAGTCTATTATGTGATTGCATCGCAAAACGAGAACGGCAGCAACCAGGCAGCCGTCACCAAGATTGTGATTATCAAGTAATCGCTATTCCTGCACCGAACGATACTCAGGGGGGCGTGCCACAATGGCATCGCCCCCCTTGATGTGTTATTCGCTGAAAAATGTGGGTGATGTCACCCGCCGTGCGTCGTCGCCAGTCAGGATTGATTGGGCTGCAAGCCCGTGGGTTTCCAGATGTACAGACGGTCGCTGGGTCGGATTTTTGTGTCGGTCTTGATGGAGAAACTGTCGCCTTTCACGGCTTTCTCGACGGGTTTGAGATTCACCCTGATCTCTTCCACCTGCATGGGAACGGCTCCGGTGGTGGGTCCGATGATGAGAATCTCATCGCCCAGGTGCAGTTCTCCGGCTTCCATGAGGAACTCAGCCACGCCGATGCGGTCGAAGTAGCGCACCCCTTTGGCGGCATACACTTTGACCCTTGTGGCCGATGATCCGTATTTCTCGGTCCATTCGCCCAATCGCTGCCCCAAGTAATAACCATCCCAGAAACCCCGGTTGAACACGCGTGCCAACCGCTCGTTCCAAGTGTTGATGCGCTCCCGGTCGTAGGTGCCGTTGAGCACGGCGTTGATGGCCTCGTTGTAACAACTGGCCACCGTGCGCACGTACTCGGGTCCGCGTGCACGCCCTTCAATTTTAAACACACGCACGCCGGCATCCATCATCTTGTTGATGAAGTGTATGGTCTTCAGGTCTTTGGGCGACATGATGTATTTTCCGTCCACGGCCAGTTCGTCGCCAGTGTCACGGTCGGTGACAATGTAACTGCGGCGACACACTTGTCGGCAGGCACCTCGGTTGGCGCTGGCCCCCGCTTGATGCAGACTCAGATAGCACTTGCCCGAGATGGCCATGCACAGGGCGCCGTGGCAAAACATCTCAATGCGCACCAGTTCGCCGTGCGGTCCTGTGATGCCCTCTTGCTCGATGCAGCGGTGGATGGCTGCCACTTGGTCCATGTTCAGTTCACGGGCCAGCACCATCACGTCGGCCAAGCGGGCATAATACCTCACCGCGCGGCTGTTGCTCACGTTCACTTGGGTGGAGATGTGCACCTCCACATTGTGTCGGCGTGCATAGTCCATGGCGGCCATGTCGCTGGCGATAATTGCGCTGATTCCCGCATCATGAGCGGCATCGATGATGCGCTCCATGTAGGACAAGTCCTCGTCGTAGACCACCGTGTTCACCGTCAGATAACTCTTCATGCCGTGCTCGTGGCACCATTGTGCGATGGTGTGCAAGTCGTCGAGCGAGAAATTCACGCTCGACTGCGAACGCATGTTCAGACCCTCAATGCCAAAGTAAATGGCATCGGCCCCCCCTTGCCAGGCAGCCGTGAGCGACTCCCACGACCCCACGGGCGCCATGATTTCAAAATCTTTTCTTTCCATTGATTGACAAAGTTACGATTAAATGAGCGCAGAACAAAATAAGAAACGCAGTTTTTTATTTTTTATGCCGAATGAGAGTAACTTGCGCGCAGCGAACGTTACGATTACGGTAACGAGAGCGCAGAACAAAATAAGAAACGCAGTTTTTTATTTTTTATGCCGAATGAGAGAAACTTGCGCGCAGCGAACGTTACCGAATTGGCAATCGGTAGCCCCCATGTGGAACCAGTCAGTCCCGATATCGCTTGAAGTTGCTTTATTATTGGCGTTCAACGGTAAGTGTGGAACGGTTTTTTTTGCTTTTATTTTTTCACTTGAATAATTTGTATTACCTTTGCAGGCTGAATATTGTCTTTGAACAAAAAGTAACTAAAAATAATTAACAAATTTAACAAATGCAACAGAAAGGTTTTATCAAAGTCATTACCATTGCGCTGATTTTGATTTGTGCTTTCTATCTGTCGTTCACATTTGTGTCGAATCACTATCAGAACATTGCAGAGAAGAAAGCGCTTGCTGCTGCGGGTTTGAAAACCCCTGACACCAGTAACGAAACTTACAAAACTGCGCTCAATGGTTATCTTGACTCTATCGCTAAGGTGGGTGTGTTCAACATCGGCGTGAAGAACTACACCTTCCAGGAAGTGCGTGAAAAAGAGTTGGGGCTCGGCCTCGACCTGAAGGGTGGTATGAACGTGACGCTGCAAATCTCGGTTCCCGACATTTTGCGCGCACTTGCCAACAACAACCCTGACAAGAAGTTTAACCAAGCAATTGACAACGTATCGAAGAATCAAGCCGCCCAAGACAATTTTGTGGCTTCGTTCTGCAAGGAATACAAGAAGTTGGCTCCCGAAGGAAGTCTGGCTCAGATTTTCCGCAGCGTGGAGAAGGTGAAAGAGAAACCCAACGCCACCGACGGTGAGGTGCAAGGCATTCTGGAGCAGGAAGTGAACGATATGGTGGACAACTCTTACAAGGTGTTGCGCAACCGTATCGACCGCTTTGGTGTGGTTGCCCCAAATATTCAGAAATTGCAGAGCACAGGACGTATTTTGCTGGAGTTGCCGGGCGTGAAAGAGCCTGAGCGCGTTCGCAAACTGCTTCAAGGTGCTGCCAATTTGGAATTTTATGAGACCTATACACTGGCCGACTTGAGTGGTGCTCTGAACAACCTGAGCGAGCAAGCCAAGAACGGTTTGGCTCCCAAGCAGGAAGCCGCTCCTGCCGACAGTGCCGCTGCCGCTCCTGCCGACAGTACAGCCGCCGCCACTCCCGCCCAGTCGGCTCCCCGTAGCACACTGGCCGAGTTGACCGGCTTCCCCTATCTGGCACAACAGAATCCCGGTTCGCCTGTGGTGGGTATGGTAGCAGTGAGCGATACTGCAGCCGTGAACGCCATCATCAACTCGCCTG
>CACZNP010000032.1 GCA_902782545.1 uncultured Bacteroidales bacterium | reverse complement strand
GTTCAGCAACAAAACGAGTGGGGCCTCGTTAACATTCCTGACGCAGAATCCCACGCTCTACGAAGGCTACATGCTGCCTGATTTCAACTATTTGGCCGCCGATGACATAGGTGGTGGCAAATACAATGCCACGGCTACCCTCACACCTCGTGACTTGTTGCCCTGGGAAAAGATTAAAATAGGTTTTGCGGCTTTCGACGGCGACAACAGGCTCGTTGAGAAGAAGTATGTCGACACCTATTCGGCCAGCAATAAGCCGACCTTGATCAGCACTACGTTCGACCTTACGTCGGGACAGGACTACACCATTGCGCCCATTCTCAACATCTTCGGCTATGATATGCGCGCCGACCGTTCCACCCCCGTTGTCCCGGGTGAGGCTGTGGATTTGGGATTGAGCGTGAAGTGGTCGAGCACCAACGTCGGGGCAGAGCATATCTATGAGCGCGGTTACTCTTACCAATGGGGAATGACCATTCCATCGCACCTCTATGATTACACGCACTATGTGGTGTTTCCTGTTGGCGTTGAAGCTCCGTACGACATCAGCGGCAACAGTGCCAACGACCCCAGCGTGTGCTGGGGCGAAGGGTGGTCAATGCCCACCCTTGCCCAATGGGAAGAACTCCTCGAGCGGTGCACCATTGAGGTAGTGGGTGCCATTCCGCGCCCGGACTACCTGTATCCCACTTTGGGTGTGAAGGTGACAGGCCCCAATGGGAACCACATCTATATTCCCGCCAATGTGGGCCACTGGACATCTACGGCCTACAGCACGAGCAGCAATAACTATTATGCCTATTATATAGGATTTAGGGTGAACGGAGATCAAGTGACCATTGAAAAAAGCATAAGAGGCTCTTCGGGCACCTATCTGATTCGCCCAGTGTGCAATAATTGACAATTTTCTTTCCTGTATAACCCCTATTGATAGTAAATAGAACAAGATGAAACCGAAAAGTCTGTTGAAAAAGAGAGCGATGCTCTCACTGCTTGCGCTTGTGACCAGTTTCACGGTAGGGGCGCAGTATGTATTTGTCACCGCCAATCCTGGCAATGGCGGTGAGATTCGTGTGGGAAAGAGTCTGGAATTGGGCGTCTATCAAGATGGCGGCTCTTTCGTCGATGGTGTTGAACCCGGCGAAACGGTTTACTTCGATTTCAGGCCATACGCAGGCTGGCAGTCTACCGGGATATCCTTCGATGCGAATCTGTCGGCCGAAGATGTCACCGCGCTTGATGGTGGTGTTTATTCTTTCGTGATGCCCGATTATGAGGGCACATTGATGGTCATGATAAAGATTGGTTTTGAGAAAATCCCCGAAGTCGTTACCGGAGTCGAAATCACTGAGGAGAATTTTCCGGATGCCAATTTCCGCAAATGGCTGCTCTCGCAGGCCTACGGCACCGATGCTGTGATTACCGATGCCGAGATGGCGGCCATCAACAAGATTGTGGCACGCGGGTGCGGAATTGCCGACCTCACAGGAATAGCGTTTTTCTCCGGGTTGACCGAGTTGGATGTCTCCAATTTGCCAGGAACACATCCCGAGGAGCAATGGAACCGGATTGCCTCCCTTGACCTGAGTGGCAATTCCAAACTGCGGAAACTGTGGGCTAACCACAATTTGCTCTCCTCGATAGACCTGTCGGCATGCCCCGACTTGCGAAACTTGGATGTCAGCAACAATCTCCTGACCGAGTTTGATGTCACCCACAACACCGCCTTGTTGATGCTTAACTGCGACGGCAACCTACTCTCTGGGCTGGACTTATCGAAAACCCCCGACTTGGGTGTGCTGTCGTGTAATGGGAACCGGTTGACGACCCTTGACGTGAGCAACAATTTGCTGCTGGAACAATTGTTTTGCGAGAACAACCAACTCACTTCGATCGATGTGACCGATCACAAGAAGTTGATGCTTTTCAACTGCAACGACAACCAACTGACATCGCTCGATTTGAAGGGGTGTGCCGAGTTGTTCCAACTCTATTTTTACAACAACCGAATCGGCGGCCAGTCAATGCAAGACCTGGTCAACTCGTTGGAGACGCCTCCACGAGGCGGTTACATGGTGGTTGTGGACCGTGACAGCGAAGTTGAGCAGAACGAGATGACCGTGGAGCAAGCGGCTGTGGCAAGAGGCAAAAGTTGGAGCGTGGAAGTGATCCAGAATGGTGATTTTGCCCAATTCGAAGGCAATGAAGACACACACCAATATGTAGATTTGGGTTTGCCAAGTGGCACGCTGTGGGCCACCTGCAATGTGGGTGCCACCCGTTCCACCGAAGCCGGCTTGTTTTTCGCTTGGGGCGATACCAATGGCCACGGAGCCGATCCTTCCGACGGATATCTGTTCAGTTGGGAGAACTACCTGTGGGCCGAAGTGACCGACGACGAGGCTTATTTCACCAAATACTGTTCCGACAGCAGCCGTGGCCTGGACGGGTTCACCGACGGATTGACCGAACTCGTCCCCGAAGATGATGCAGCCTATGTGAACTGGGGTAGCCAGTGGCGTATGCCCACCAAGGAGCAACAAGACGAACTGAAAGAAGAATGTACCTGGACATGGACCACTGTGGCCGATGTAAACGGCTACGAGGTGACTGGTCCCAATGGTAACAGTATCTTCCTGCCCGAAACGGGGTGGCGCATCGACGACATGCTGCTGGAAGGTGGCGCCTACTGGTCGCGGACCACCGATGCCGAAATGGATGGCGGCGCCTACTACATCGGTTTCGACAGTTGGGGCGAGTACACCTACGGTGGCCGGCTCGACGGCCAGTGCGTGCGCCCGGTGGTCAATGCCGACCAGCCCGCCGTCAAGAAAGGAGATGTGAATGGCGACGGAGAAGTGGGAGTGGCCGATGTTTCCAAACTGGTGGATTTGCTCATTAATCACTCAACAAACGAGCGCAGCGACGTGAACGGCGACGGCGAGACCAGCATCGCCGACTTGACGATGCTCGTGAGCATCATTCTCGAACCCACGCAATGATGCGTGAGGCGATGCCCGGTGTGTGAAGCCGCAACGTGCATGAGCGCATCATAATCACGCGCCGACCCTCTAATGAGCCGCGACCCGTTGTTGAACTGCACCCCAAAAGTTAGACAAAAAACTTTTGGGGTGCATTATGTATCGAAAACATTCATTTGAAGAGAAACTTAATCTCGT
>CACZNP010000031.1 GCA_902782545.1 uncultured Bacteroidales bacterium | reverse complement strand
TGGTAGTCAATCACAAACAATACCAATGTGATAGCGATGGGCATATCGGCACTTGCACTTCCATCAAACAGGAGGTCAATCAAAATTGAAAATGTGGCAACAATCGTCATCTGGCTGGCGATGAACACTTGGGCGTAGAAATGCTCCACGTTGGTGGCGCGCCCCAAATTGGGTGTTTTTCGAAATACAAACACCACGATAAACGTCATTGTCAAATGGTACAACAGTGTCGATATAATGTCGTGCGTGTCGACCCAGTGAAGCACTTTCTTCAGCAGCATCGTACGGAAATGCACTTGCTGGAGTTTCTGTTCTTGTTGTGCCGGGCTTTCTTTTGTCTCGGCTTGGACCTCATCGCCCTCATCATCTATCCTATCTTCCGTAATGTTGTGCTCCAACTTGGTCACAAGTCCTTCCCAGTCCACACTATTGACATTCACACCAGGCATGACATGCACAAAGATGGCAAAAGCGGTGGTGACCAGCATAAGCATCTTGAATGGAGAAAAATAGGGCTGACGATGACCACGAAGATAGTCGGCAATCATATATCCCGGACGCCACAACAGGTGCCAGACGGTGCGCGGCATGCTCTTGCGCCCACCCAGGCCCCACACGTCAAGCGCCTGCTTCATCACATGGGTAAAGGTGAAACGCTGTGCAGTGGCCGGCTGGCCACAACGGGGACAGAAGTCACCGTCGTAACTCTCATCGCAATTCAGGCACACGCATTGTTTCTCGGATAGCGGCGGTGTCCTCATGGGGGTGTGTATCCACACCATGTAGCGTTGCCACATCGATTTCGCCCAATCCAGTATCATAGACGCTCCAGTATCCAGGGTTCCGGTTCAAGAATTTTCATCTTCACGTGCTCGTGGATGGTCTTGAGAAAAGCGGCCGCCACATCCAGTTCTTGGAAACTCTTTACAACCACATAGTATTTCTTGTCGCGGTCGACGGCTCCATACAGGATGACGCTGGGAAAGCCTTCCTCGTTGTGCAAGCGGTCGCGATAGGTGCGGGCATTGAACAATTGCTTGAACTCACCCACCACCACATTGTAGCGCAAGGCATCGGAAGGCTTGCCGTCGGTAACGTTGGTGTAAACACTCACCAAGCGAACGGTGTCGCCGTTGACCACGGTCAAATCGCGGCGTTTCTCCGCCTTGATCAATGCCGCAAACTCGTCGTCGATAACCTCGGTTTTCTTCTCGCGGGCCTTGTCGTAGGCGGCCTTATAATTCGCCTCGTTGCTGTGACAGGCGGCAAGTGCCACCATCATGGCCAACAACAGCAGGTATTGTATCTGTTTCATGGTTGGTTTGGAATTTTCTTGTCATCATTCAGTTCAATCACTTGGCAGTGGGTCACATGCCCTTCTTCAAGCGTGAGTGTGACCAACGTGCGCACACGCTGCCAGCCTTGACGGCCAGCGGCACCGGGATTCACCACCAGCAGTCCCAGCGCACGGTCGGGCATGACCTTGAGAATGTGGCTGTGGCCACACACAAACAACCCTGGGCGCGACAATTGCAAGCGGGTGCGGATGCCGGGAGCATAGTTTCCGGGATAGCCACCAATGTGGGTCAGCACCACTTTCACGCCCTCGGTCTCGAAGATTTCCATCTCTTTGAACCGCCGGCGCAACGTCTGGCCATCGGCATTGCCGTACACAGCACGGAGCACCGGGGCCACGGCCTCCAGACGGTCGGCCACCTCATCGTTGCCGATGTCGCCGGCATGCCAAATCTCGTCACAGTCGGCAAAATGCAGGGCAAACCGGTCGTCCCAGTAAGCGTGAGTGCCGCTGATGATCCCTATCTTTTTCATTGTTCGGTGAATTCCATGAGCCGGGCCAGGTACTTCCCGATGATGTCGAACTCCAAGTTCACTTTCGTGCCCACAACAATGTTGTGGAAATTGGTCAACTCGTAAGTGTAAGGGATAATGGCCACCTGGAAACTGTCTTTCTCGCTGTTGCACACGGTGAGGCTGGTGCCGTTGACGGTGACACTGCCCTTTTCCACAGTGACATATCCCTTGCGGGCCATCGAGGCGGCCACCTCGTAGTGGAACGTGTAGTAGCGCGAGCCATCCACCTCGTCAACAGCGGTGCACACTGCCGTTTGGTCAACATGGCCTTGCACGATGTGACCGTCGAGACGGCCATTCATGAGCATGGAGCGCTCTACGTTCACTTCATCGCCCACCTGCAAATCGCCCAGATTGCTGCGGTCGAGTGTCTCCTGGATGGCTGTCACCGTGTAGGTGCCGTCACCGGGCAATTTCACCACGGTGAGGCACACCCCATTGTGCGAAACACTCTGGTTAATCTTCAACGGATCGACAAAACTGCAAGTAAGGGTGATATGCAGGTTGCCGCCATCACGCTCCAGAGCCACCACACGGGCAGCCTCTTCAACAATTCCTGAAAACATAATATCGTCGGTTTGTATTCTGCCTGCAAATATACAAAATTTTGCATGAAATAGTTTGTGTGTTTTTGCAGAAGTGTCTAATTTTGCATCAACAATCCAAACTATGACCACCAACGACATCAACATAGCGAGCGCCGAGCGAAGCAAGCAGGAAAAGCGATGCACATGGCTGGGACTGACCATCGACATGGTGATGAGCACTGCCAAAATCACACTGGGAACGCTGGGACGCTCGTCGGCGTTGCTGGCCGATGGTGTGCACTCCATTGGCGACTGCTGCACCGATGCCGTGACACTGGCCATGGTGCGGGTGAGCGGGAAAGGCATTGACGAGAATTACCGCTACGGACGCGGAAAGTTTGAGACCCTCACAGCATTTCTCATCAGCATCATCATGCTGCTGGTGGGACTGGAACTGCTCACCGATGGCGCCACTGATGTGTGGCATGCTCTCAACGGAAGGCAACTGGAACAACCCCAAGGCTTCACGCTGGTTGTGGCCATCGTGGCCATCGTGGCCAAAGAGGCCCTTTTCCAGTACACCCACCGCATCGGCAAGCGACTCGACAGCAAGGCCCTGCTGGCCTACGCCTGGCATCATCGCGGCGATGCGCTGGCAAGCATGGCAACGCTGGGAGGCATCACCGGGGCCATCTATCTGGGCGAGAACTGGCGCGTACTCGACCCATTGGCGGCAATCATCGTGAGCGTGCTCATCATGGCTCTGGCCTACAGGCTGGGAAAACCGTCGGTCGAGGAACTGCTCGAAATCTCTCTCCCCGGGAACGAAGTGGCACGCATTGGCGAGACCATTGGCAGCGTGCCGGGAGTGTGCGCGTTTCACAACCTGCGCACCCGGCGCAACGGCATGGTGAGGGTGATTGATGTGCACATCAAGGTGGATGCCAACCTGAACGTGGTGCAGAGCCATGACATCACAACCCAAATCGAACAACAATTGCACACGCTGCTGGGGCAAACCATTGTCAACATTCATGTGGAGCCTTACCGCGGCCAAAACCTTTGCGAGAAAATGCATCATGGAGAAAATTGAACTGAAACATACATTGCCCAACGTTTTCGCCGGGCGAGAGAACACCGCAAGCGACATCTGGCTGCAAGACATCGCCCTGCTCAAGGGCAAGCGATACCTCATTGCCGCCGAGAGTGGCACGGGAAAATCGTCGTTATGCGCCTTCATCTACGGCTACCGCAACGACTACAGCGGCACCATCGCATTTGACCAACGCGATGTGCGCACAATGAGCATCGACGACTGGTGCCGCGTGCGGTGCGAGCACATTGCCTACATGCCGCAGGAAATGCGACTTTTCCCCGAACTGACCGCACTGGAGAATGTGGAATTGAAAAACCGCATCACCCAGCACAAAACCCGGCAGGAAATCGAAGGGTTGTTCGAAGTGCTGGGGATTGCCGACAAAATGCAGTCGACGGTGGCACGGCTCTCCATAGGCCAGCAGCAACGGGTGGCCGTAATTCGCACGCTGTGTCAAACAGCCGATTTTTTCCTGCTCGACGAGCCAGTGAGCCACCTCGATGAAACCAACAACCGCACTGTGGCACGGCTGGTCACCGACGAAGCCGCCAAACAAGGCGCCGGAATCATTGCCACCAGCGTGGGTAACCATCTGCAACTCGACGTGGACCAAACTTTTAACCTGTAATCCCATACCACAAACGGGTGTGTTTACGTTTATCCAATAAATAATTATTAATGTTTAACCGAGATTAAAAACTATGAAGAAAATCATGATGCTGGCTCTCATCGTCGCCACGATGACCGCCATGAGCTGCAAAGGCAGCAATGAGAACAATGCTGGAAACGGCGACAGCACGGCTGCCGAGCAACCCGCAGCGACAGCACAGTTGGACCAAGCCGCATGGCCCTGGGACTTCCCCATCAGCACCGGTGAGAAACTCACCGACGGTGAATTGGTGCTCGCTCCCTACACCTATTACAAGGTCGCTGTCGACAATGGCGAGGACTTGACCAACAAAGGACTTATTTTCTACAAGACCAACCTCAAAACCGCAGGCGCCGAGAAATCGGTCGTGAACTATAAGGATGACTATGAGTTGCCCAACTCGCTGATTATCGGGATTCCCGAGGGTGTCACCGCCAAGAAGGGCGACATTCTGCTCACCTGGTGGCAGAGTGGCAGCGGCATGAAGCGTGCCATCGTGCGCGACGACAGCAATCCCGCCGAGCCTCTTGTGGACTATCTCGACATGAAGATGGATATCGATCCCGAATCAAAGGTGAACTTCGCCGAGAAATATGGCAACGAGCAACTCAAGCCCAATTCGTTCATCGTCCTGCACGACGGACAATGGGAGCCTGGAGCACAACTGGCTTGCAAGGACGAAAAAGGCCGCTGGCTGGCTGGCACACTCATCAAAGCAACCGACGACAAGGTCCTCGTACTGGGGTTTGCCGACAAGGTGCTGGTCTATCCAAGGGCTAACTGCCGCCTCATTCCGTTGAGCACCGAGGGCATGAAACCCGGTGATGCCATCGTGGGACGTTTCGTGGCCGAGTATCAGACTGGCTACACCGTCGACAAGGTGGATGCCGAGCGTGGCCGTGTATGGGTCACCAACTCGTTCGACAAGAAGGAAATCCTGAGCATCCTCGATGTGACCAAGTCCCTGGAATAATCCCCACGGACGTCGGTGCGCCGACAACAACTCCATCAATATCCCGAACCGGCGGATTCGTCTTTTGCCCCGTTGGTTCGGGATATTTTCGCACCGTCAAATTCAAGGTATTGGGTCAGGGATTTTGTGGTGTTGGGCAAAAGTTGTAATTTCGCACTTGCAAAGTTCATCAAGGCAAGAACAAACAACGTCAATGAAAAACAATATCATCTGGAAATTGTTGCGCAAGCACGTGAGCACCTCGCAGTTGGTGGGGTTCTCGCTGGCCAATTTGGTGGGATTGGGCATCGTCATCCTGGCAGTACAATTCTACCAGGACGTGCGACCGGTGTTCAACGATGAAGAGAGTTTCATCCGCAAGGATTACTTGATCATTACCCGCAACGTCACAGCGGTGGGAGCAATGATGGGCAACGGTAGCGAGTTTGCCAACGGCGATATCGCCGACTTGGAGGCACAACCGTGGTGCCGCCAGGTGGGACGGTTTGTCAACAGCGAGTTTGCCATCAGCGCCACCGTGGGACTGGGCGACAGCGGACGGGCCATGCGCAGCCAGTTCTTCTTTGAATCCATCCCCGATGAATTCATCGATGTGGAGGCCGACCAATGAGAGTTTGACCCGGCACATCCCGAAGTTCCCGTCATCGTATCGCGCGACTATCTGTCGCTCTACAACTTTGGGTTTGCGGCCACACAGGGCATGCCTCGCATCAGCGAGGGGCAAGCAGGCAAGATTCCGTTGGCCTTCACCTTCAGCGGCAACGGACGGGGCGAGTCCATGCCTGGGCGCATCGTGGGATTCTCCAACCGACTGAACACCGTCATCGTGCCCCAGCAGTTCATGCAGTGGGCCAATGCCCGCTACGGCACAGGCGTCGAGCAGCATCCGTTGCGGCTTATCGTGGAAGTGAACAGTCCGGGCGACGCGAAGATTGAGCAATACATGAACGATCATCACTACGATGTGGCCGGCGACAAGATGACGTCGAGCAAGGCCAACTATTTTCTCACGGTCATCATCGGCATTGTCATCGCTGTGGGAGTGGTCATCAGCCTACTGTCGTTCTTTGTGCTCATGCTGAGCATTTATCTGTTGTTGCAGAAAAACACCCGCAAACTGCAGAACCTGTTGCTGCTGGGCTACTCGCCGGCACAAGTGTCACGCCCTTACATCCAGATGGTTGTCGCCATTAATGCCGCTGTACTTGTGCTGGCCATCATCCTCATGCTGGTGGCACGCCTTTACTACAAGGGGATGCTCGCCGCCTTTGGGGTGAGTGGGGCCACCGTGTGGCTTTCGGTCGCCGTGGGATTCGTCATCATGGCCCTTATCACCACCGGCAATGTGCTGGCCATCAAGCGCAAAATCCTTTCGCTGTGGCAGCAATGATCCTCTAACATAAGTACAAACGCAACGAATTAAGTATCGTTTAAAGATTTTTATGTTTTTTAACTGCATTCCTTGCAACTTTTCGGGGGTGTGGTGCGTCTTTTGTACAAAGAATTCAATCAATATTTAGACCGATATGTTTTTTAAGACAAAAAGATTTTTCATGGTTTTTGCAGTTGCCATTTTTACCGTGATGGGAAGTGTGGCTCAAACTGCGCAAACAGCACCCAACATCGACGAGGACGAGGCGGCAGCCATCGACAGCGCCATCAATGCCGCCCTGGAAAAGAACATCGAACTCCAGGGAATTGAGGTCACCGCCCAGCGACAACTGGTCAAAAATGAAATAGACCGGCTCAGTTACAACATCCAGGGCGATGCCGACAGTCGCACCAGCAACACCCTGGAGATGCTCAAAAAGGTGCCGTTGGTGAGCGTGGACGCGCAAGACGAAATCCGCGTAAAGGGGAGCACCAATTTCAAGATTTACAAGAACGGACACCCCGACCCTTCTCTGAGCAGCAATGCCAAAGAGGTGCTCAAGGCCATCCCCGCGTCGATGATCAAGCGCATCGAGGTCATCACCGAGCCTGGAGCAAAATATGACGCCGAAGGAGTCACTGCCATCCTCAACATCGTGATGATGGACAACTCGTCCATGGCTGGCATCACAGGAACCTTGGGATTGGGGATTGACCACCGCGGAGACCCCAACGCCTATGGCTATATCACCTCGCAGGTGGGACGATGGGTCACTTCGGTCAACTACGGCTACCACCGACAAGGACGCCACGACCCCAACATCAACGAAAGTGAAACTACCTATGGCAATAGCGGCAACACATTGTTCACCAGCGGGGATGGGCTCGCAAGTGTGAATGTGCATTATGGCAACATCGAGTCGAGTGTGGAGGTTGACTCACTCAACTTGCTTACGCTATCCTTTGGAGGATTCTTCTACAACTACAATGCCGACGGCAACGGCCTGGTGAGCATGAACGATGCCCAAGGTAACACCCTGTACAGTTACAAACAGTTGTCGAACTATCCAGGCAACAGTTACCATAACTTCAACGGTCGCGCCGACTATCAGCACAAGACCCACCGCAAGAACGAGGCGTTGACCTTGAGTTATATGTTGTCGACCACACGCAACAAGACGGAACACGACAACCGAATCACTGACGCTTTCAACAGCCCCGTGAATTACAATGCCTACCAACAACACGGCAAAGAGGATTTCTGGGAGCACACCCTGCAACTCGACTGGACACGACCCTTTGCTCAGTGGCACAAGGTGGAAACGGGTGTCAAGTACATTCACCGCAGCAACGACAGCCACACCGCCATGGCCTACGACACACAGGGCAGCACTTTGAACAACGAAACCCGTTTCAACCACCTGACGCAGGTTGGGGCGGTTTACGCCAGTTACACGTTCAACCGCGACAAGTGGAGCGCACGAGCCGGACTTCGCTATGAGTGGAGTTACCTGCGGGCCAAGTACCCCGACGGGAGCCAACAGGGTTTCCACCGCAGCCTCAACGACTGGGTGCCCAGTGCCAGCATGAGTTATCAAATCAATATGGCCAACAGCGTGAAACTGGCCTTTGCCACACGCATCAACCGCCCGGGTATCAGTTACCTGAATCCTGCCGTGATCGATGAGCCCCACTCCGTGAGTTACGGAAATGCCCATCTGGGTAGCGCACGGCACTACTCCATCAGCGCCACCTTCATGCACATTGGGCCCAAATTCACATTCAATGTGGTGCCGAGCATCTCGTTCAGCAACAACCAGATTACCGGTGTGCAGTTCGTGAAGGATGGCAAAACCGTATCCACCTACGAGAACACCCTTGCCTCGCGTTGGGTGGGGATGAGTGGATTCTTCCAGTGGCAAATCCACGAGAAAACCAGCATGATGTTCAATGGCGACATTGGGCACAACCGCTACCACAGCAGCGCATTGGGACTCACCAACAAGGGATGGGAATCGTTCTTCTATACCCAAATCACCCAACAACTTCCCTGGAAACTGCGACTCACAGCCAACGTGGGCAAATGGGGTGGCGGCGTGGAAGGACTCTATGGCGAACAGGGTCATGGCTGGTTCCACGGACTGGGGCTGCAACGCAGTTTCCTGAAAGACGACCGGCTGACCGTGCGCATCAGCGCACAGCAACCGTTTGCCGGCAAGTACCACTCCTTCATCTCGCACACCACACAAGGCGAATACACTGGCTGGAACAAGGTGAAGTGGGCCGACCGATCGGTGAGTCTCTCAGTTAGTTACCGCTTCGGTTCGCTCAATGCCCGCGTGAAAAAAGCCGACAAGACCATTGAGAACAGCGATGTGGTGGGCGGCAGCAGCGCTGGCGGCGGAGCCACCCAGCAACCCTCTCAAGGCGGCAATTGACCAAAACCTATGCCGGCAAAACAGCCATCCGGCCAAAGGGGTTTTGGGCATTAATGAAATAATCAGTAACTTTGCAGTGAAGTTACTGATTGTTTTTTTTATGGAATTTCTCACATCGCATCATCTGCTGGGGTTGGTCATCGGGTTTGCCACATTTTTGGTGATTGGTTTTTTTCACCCCATCGTCATCAAAGCCGAATACCACTTGGGCACCAAGTGCTGGTGGGCGTTTTTGCTTGCCGGTGTAGCCTTGGCCGCGGCCACCTTGTGTGTTGACAACGTGTTGGCGGCCTCCATCATGGGTGTGACAGCGTTTTCATGCTTCTGGAGCATCCTGGAACTGTTCCAACAGCAAGAGCGTGTGCACAAAGGCTGGTTTCCACGCAACCCACGCCGCCATTACCCCTGGGACAACAAAGACAACAATTAACACACCCATTTTTTACTGCCATGCGGATTGATATACTCACTGTGATGCCCGAGGCGCTTGAATCGCCCTTGCACTGCTCCATCCTGCAACGCGCCCAGGACAAAGGCCTGGTCGAAATCCATGTGCACAACCTGCGCGACTGGTCTTTGCGCAATCACCGCAAAGTGGACGACTACCCCTTTGGCGGGGAGGCGGGCATGGTGATGCAAATTGAGCCTGTGTTCCGCTGTATGGAGCAACTCAAAGCCGAGCGCCACTACGACGAGGTGATTTTCACCTCTCCCGATGGCGAGGTGCTCTCGCAACCCATGGCCAACGCCCTGTCGCTGGCCGAGAACCTGATGATACTGTGTGGGCACTACAAAGGCGTCGATTACCGCATCCGTGAACACCTGATTACCCGCGAAATCTCCATCGGCGACTATGTGCTCACCGGCGGGGAATTGCCGGCAGCCATCATTGCCGATGCCGTGGTACGGCTCATCCCGGGTGCCATTGGCGACGAGCAGAGTGCGCTTTCCGACTCTTTCCAGGACAATTTGCTCGAAGCACCCGTCTACACCCGTCCCGCCGAGTTCAACGGTTGGTGTGTGCCCGACGTGCTGCTCAGCGGCAACACGGCACGCATCGAGGAATGGAAGATGCAGCAAGCCCTGGAAAGGACCAAGCGCCTACGTCCCGGTCTGTTAAATAATGATTAATTTTGCCGCCAAACCGAATATTTGCAGTAATTTTAGCGTTTGAAACTAAAATATTTTTTCTTTATGTTCCCTTTTGACAACATACACCGCCCCAAGTGGATCCCCCGATGGCTCAATCTGCCATTTGTGGTTTTCATTGTTTTTGTGGTGCTACTACTCTTCACGGGAGAAAACAATTATCTGAAAATCAACAGCCTGAAGAAGCAAATCAATGAACTCAAGGCCGAAATCAAGGCCAACGAGGATTCGGCGGCCGTCTACGACGCCAAGGTACAAGAATTGAACACCGACCGCGAGTCGCTGGAAAAAATAGCGCGTGAGAAGTATGGCATGAAACGCGTCAACGAAGACGTTTACATTACCGACATACAATGAGTCTCCACACCAACAAAGAAGTCATCTGGAACTGGGTGCTCATCGTCGGGCTGCTCCTGTTACTGATCATGGCCTTCCTGCCATTGCTTGGCTCCAACGAGCAGTGGATGCGTTGGGCCTTTGGCGGCGGCGCTGTCATGGTGCTGGCCGCGCGTATCGCGCAAGCGGCGCATAGCCAGAGCGACAACATTAGGCTCAACCGACTCTACCGCATCCTGGTGGTGAGCGCGTTGCTTTATGTGGCTTCGGCGGCCGTCACATTCATCGACCGCGGCACAAGCAACTGGATTGCCTTCCTGCTGGCAGGTGCCGTGTTGCAGATTTATGCGTCGGCAATGATCGACAAAATAGAGAGAAATTTGAATAAATCATAATCATTTCGTAATTTTGCGGGTTAATGAAAGGAAATTTGACAATAGATTGCGGGCACACCTCGGTTAAGGTGGCGTTTTTCATTGGTGCACAGTTAGTTGCCACCAATCGGTTTGACCGCACATCAACAGCGATGCTCGAACGCATGTTCAGCAATTACAAACCCGACACCGTGACCCTGTGCAATGTCACGGAGGGTGACACCGAGATTGACAACATCGTGAATAACCGCTGCCGCCGGGTGTTGAGATTGTCACACACTACCCCGCTGCCCATCGCCCTGGGTTATCTCACTCCAGAGACTCTGGGGCGCGACCGCATAGCCACCGCTGTGGGCGCTTGGACTGTGGCACAAAGGCTGGCTCCTGGCAGCGACATGCTCATCATCGACGCCGGCACGGCAGTCACCTACGACCTGGTGACGGGAGCCGGACGGTTTGTGGGCGGAAATATCTCTCCAGGACTGGAAATGCGTTTCAAGGCTCTCCATGAGCACACCGGCAACCTGCCATTGGTGTCGTCCAATGGAGCCATGCCCGTGGTGGGATATGACACCGATACCGCCATCAGGAGCGGTGTGGCCTTGGGGCTTTTGGGCGAGATCCGGTCACACATCGCCGACATCCGCCTCTCGCACCCCAACCTGCTCGTGTTTGTCACTGGTGGCGACGGCAAGTTCCTGCGCAACAACCTCAAGAGCGATTTCATTTATCTGGAGAACCTTCTCGCCGAAGGACTCAACAGAATCTTCTTATACAACGAACAGCGTAATGAAAATCAATAAACTCACTGTTGCTGTGGCAGCCCTGGTTTTGGGCACAATGCTTGCCACAGCGCAAACACTCACCACGCCCTACAGCAAAATCGGCTACGGCATACTCAGCGACAACGCATCGAGCATCCAGCGGTCGATGGGCGGTGTGGGCTACGCCATGCAAAACGGACGCACCATCAATGCGATGAATCCAGCATCCTATTCCCAAGTCGACTCGCTCACCTTCTTGTGGGACGTGGGTATCGACTTGACCAACCTGTGGTCGAAGGAAAACGGTAAAAGCGGTTACAGTTTCGGGGGTGGATTGGATTATATCACCTCACAGTTCCGCATCACCAAGAACCTGGGTGGCTCGTTCGGCGTAGTGCCTTATTCCAGTGTGGGATACAGTTTCGGGTCAAAACTCGACAACAATGCCACCGAAACACATTACGGGAGCGGCGGCATCAGCCAACTCTATCTGGGATTTGGCTACCAGCCCTTCAAGGGACTGAGTTTGGGTGCCAATGTATCCTACCTGTTTGGCTCAACTACCAACCAGACGCTGCTCAACAAGTCCAACACGAGTTATTTCTCACGCGAAATGGAAGTGCGCGACTGGAACTTGCAAGTGGGTGTCCAGTACGCCATCAATGTGAGCCCGAGCGACCGCGTGGTGTTGGGTATCACTTACCAACCCAAGAAGTCGTTCCACGGGCACACCTGGGGCGTGGTCTACGACTCGCAAGACACCAAACAGGACACGGTGGGTTACACTTCGCTCAAGGGCAAGTACGAGCAGCCACACTCCATTGGCGTGGGTGTGAGTTTCGAGCACGCTCACCGCTACCTCGCCGAGGTGGATTTCACCTATCAAGACTGGTCCAAGGCCAAGTACACGCCCCTCGAGGGCTTTGAGGTGGCCACATTGAAATTCGACAAGCGCTGGAAAGCCGCTGCCGGATTCCAGTACAGTCCCAACCGCCGCGGCTCTTACTTTGGAGCGATGGCCTTCAGGGTGGGTGGATTCTACAATCACGACTACATCAACATCACTGGCAACAATGTGCGGGACTACGGTGCCAGCATGGGTGTGAGTTTCCCTGTGCCCAACGGCAAGACCACCGTCAACCTGGGCCTGGAATGGAGGCATCGTTACTCCACTCCCAACAACATGATCAAGGAGGATTACCTCAACATCACGCTGGGTGTGAACTTCAATGAGTTGTGGTTCTGGAAGAACCGCATTCGCTAACGGCCACCTTGCATGATACGCCTGCTGCACATATTACTCGCCATGGGATTGCTCATGGGTGCCTTGGCTTGCAAGGACGAGGTGAAGAGTGTAGTCAAGCACCCCACCGACCCCGAGAATGTGCCCACCATGATCTCGCACGATGTGCAAACCATCATCAGCGACT
>CACZNP010000030.1 GCA_902782545.1 uncultured Bacteroidales bacterium | reverse complement strand
TGAAGATGCAGCAAGTGCGCGTCTTGGCGATGGTGGCGGTGAGTTTACGCAGCGCCTGACTCATCAGTCGGGCCTGCAACCCCATCTTGCTCTCGCCCATCTCACCCTCAATCTCGGCCTTGGGGGTCAAAGCAGCCACACTGTCAATCACAATCACATCGATGGCGCTGGAACGGATGAGTTGGTCGGCTATCTCCAGGGCCTGCTCGCCATTGTCGGGCTGCGCAATCCACAGGTTGTCGATGTCCACGCCCAGTGCCTGCGCATAGTAGCGGTCGAAGGCATGCTCGGCGTCGATGATGGCGGCGATGCCGCCCAAGCGTTGCGCCTCGGCGATGGCATGGATGGCCAGTGTGGTCTTGCCGCTGGACTCAGGGCCATAAATCTCGATGATGCGTCCACGCGGATATCCTCCCACGCCCAACGCATAGTTCAGTCCTATAGAACCGGTGGGAATCACCTCAATGTCCTCAATGTTCTCGTCGCCCATCTTCATGATGGAGCCACGGCCAAAGGTCTTGTCGATCTTGTCCATGGCCACTTGCAGGGCTTTCAGTTTCTCGGGCGATACTGCCGGTCTTTCTTGATCAGTCATTTTTTCGGTTACAGATTAAAAGTCAGAGGTTAGAGTACAAGTGTTTGGGCTTGAAACCTTCACCTTTGAACTCTAACCTCTATCTAAGATTTAATGTCACTTGCCTTCCTCGTTCAGGTCCTCAGGCATCATCACCACTTCCACATGGTTGCCCGGAGCCAGAATCACGCCCTTGACAAAACTTGCCACCTTGCCCGGGGTGATGCTGTTGATCAACTCCTTGTAGCCTGTGTAACGGTCAATGCCACGGCTGTCGTACATGTTGATCAGGCTTACCCAGAAATTATTCTCCTTCACGTTGGTGTCAAAGCGCTTGATCATCAACTCTTTGATTTCGGCGAGAGTGCCCTCATCAACATTGTTGCTCACGTTCACAATCTCATCGCGCATGATTTGCAGGGCCACATCAGCCTTCTCGGGCTTCATGGGCACCACACCGCCGATGGTGGTGAAAGTCTTGTCACCAACCATCTGTGCGCTGCCGTAAGCGCTGGCCGAGTAGGCTGCGCTGGCATCCTCGCGAATCTTCTGCAAATAAATCTTATCAAGGACCTGGCCGGCGATGTCGGTCAGCACCTGGTTCTCCAGCGTGTAGGGAGCCAAGGTGTTGTACCAGAACATGCGGGCGAAGGCCTTCGGGGTCTCCATCGCACGGGTGAAGTGGTTCAGCACTTGTCCGGTGGGACGCTCGGCCACGTTCACATAGTTTTCCTTCTTGCCCTTGGCAGGCAGGGAAGCGATATACTGGCAAATGTACTTGCGGATGGTGTCGTTGTCAAACGAGCCGACAATGACAAAAGTGAAGTCACCGGCATTGGCGGTGCGTTCCTTGGCAATTTGCATGATGCGGTCATAGTTCACATCAGCCAAGTCGCTGGCATTGAATGGCTTGTTGCGCCACGAGTGGTTGTTGATGGTCACTTCGACCGAGTCGCTGAACACCGATTGCGGGTTCAGGTCTTTGTTCTTGAGCACGGTCTCGAGTTGGCTAATCAAGGTGTTGAACGCTTTCTCGTCCTTGCGGATGTCGGTGAAGCGCAGATAGGTGAGTTGGAACATCGTCTCCAGATCCTTGATGGTGCTCTGGCCGTTGATGCGCTCATAACTGGTGCTCAGCGACAGGTTGGCGCTACATTGCTTGCCGGCCATGGCTTTTTGCAGTTCGGTGTTGTCAAATTCGCCCAGACCGCTCATCATCAACACATAGTCGAACAACTCGCAGTTGGCCCAGTCTTTCTCGCCGTAGAGCGAACTACCGCCTTTCGACTCGCCTTCCATGACAATCTCGTCGGCCTTGAAATCGGTTTGTTTGAGCAGCACGCGTGCGCCGTTGCTCAGCAGCAGTTCGTCGTAACCCAGTTTGGTGTTCTTGGTCTCTTTCTTGATGGTTCCGGGCTTGGGCAACTTGGTGATGAGTGGTTCGTTCTTCACGTTGTCCACATAGGCTGCGATGTCGGCAGCGCGGGCAGCGGCCACAGCATTTGTCAATCCCTCGACAGTGGGATACACGGCACCTTCTTTCTCTTGGTTGTAGTTGAGAACCACCATGTTGGTACCATCCTGCGAAATCATCTCGGGCAACATCTCGTTGATGGCTTCCACGGGGATGTTGGGAGCGAGCATGTTCATGATTTGATACAAGGTCTCCACCGAGGGCAGAGGATCGCCATCGATGTAGTTGCGTGAATACTCACGGCCAAAGGTCTCGTTCTCAATCTTGTCGCGGTTGTTGTAGCGGTCTTCCAGACGGCTCAGGTACTCGGCTTTCGAGCGCTCATACTCGGTGGCCGTGAAACCGTACTTGGCGGCGCGAAGGGCCTCGGTCATGATGGCCTGCAAGGCTGCATCGGTCTGGCCCTCCTTGGGCAGGGCATAGATGCCAAACGCTTCCTTGTTGTTGGTCATGATGTAACTGCCGTAGTAACTGCCTGCCTGCAAGAACGGGCAGTCGGGCTCTTGCGACTTCTCGCTCAAGCGCTGGTTGAGCATCATGTTCACCAAGTCGACGGCATAGTCCTGTACCAGATAGGCCATCGTGCCCCTCATCTCGCGGGGCATGGGATCGGTCTTGAACATCAGTTGGATCAAGCTGAACTGCTGCTCGGGATCTTTGTCGGTCACCACGATGAGCGACTCGTTGTCGGGAACGGCCTCAGCAACCACCGAAGCGGCATTGGCATGCTTCTTGATGGGGCCAAAGAGTTTCTTGATTTTTTCCACGGTGGCATCGGCATCGATGTCGCCCACCACGATGATGGCTTGGTTCTCGGGGTGATACCACTTGTGGTAATAGTCGCGCAATTCATTGTACTTGAAGCCGTCAACCACGCTCATCAAGCCGATGGGCATGCGCTGGCCGTACTTCGAGTTGGGGAACAGGGTCTCCAGGTTGCGCTCCAGGATGCGCTGGCTGGCGCTGCGGCGCAGGCGCCACTCCTCGTGAATCACACCGCGCTCCTTGTCGATTTCCTCGTCCTCGAGCAGCAGGCCGCACGACCAGTCGCGCAAGATGAGCAAGCACGAGTCGAGGGCGCTCTCGCGGGTCGAGGGCACGTCGTTGATATTGTAGACTGTCTCATCGGTGCTGGTGTAGGCATTCAGGTCACCGCCAAACTCCACACCCAGGGTGCGGGTGTAGTCAATCACGCCCTTGCCCTCACCGTGGAAGTTCTCAGTGCCGTTGAAGGCCATGTGCTCCAGGAAGTGTGCCAAGCCGCGCTGCGACTCTTCTTCCTGCACCGAGCCCACGCGCTGAGCGATGTAGAAATTCACTCGATGCTCGGGATAATCGTTGTGACGCACATAATAGGTGAGTCCGTTCTCAAGTTTGCCCGTACGCAATGCCTCGTCGGTTGGGATGGGGGGCATCTCCTGGGCTGTTGCGGCAGCCATCACAGTGAGCAAGGCAACCGCCAATAGTTGTTTGAATTTCATAAACTCTAAATTATTTAAATAATGTATATTGTGTAGTCTAATCTACAAAGGTACACCTTTAGACGTTTCGACCGATGAAAAAATGTCATAGCCCGTCACATTTTTATCCTTTTTTAACAAAAAGCCCCAGCGACCAAGCAGGTCACCGGGGCTCCCGGGAAAAGAACGATGCAACAACGGGCTTAACGGAGCACGATGCGCATGTGGGCCTTGGGATAGCGAAGCACCAGGCAACTGGCCTCGCTCATCACCAGGGCATCGGTGTTGCGCATGCCGCTGGCCTTGAGATTGAGCGACTCGGCGCTGAAGGGGATGTGACTGTACTTCTGGATGTATTCAGGGTCAATCACCAAGCCGTTGTCGGGCATGCCGCACTCATCGAAAATCTCGCTCAGCAACAGGTACAACGTGCCAAACTTGCTGCGCAACTCGGTGAAGTCGATGCCCCACTTGCTCACGCTCTCGCCGGCGCTGATCACGCGGGTATAGTCCAGACGGCTGAACAACCCTATCAGACGGCTTCCGCCCAGCAAAATCTTGCGCTTGCTGCCGGCATTGCCGGTGAAAGCCTCGCGCATGAGGTCCACCACGGTGTTGGCACTGAAGTTGTCGGCCGTGTAGGGGAACGTCTTGCCCGCTTGGTGCCAAATGCCTCCTGTGAGCAGGATGTTTTCCTTCTTGTCGGGGTTCCACAACCGTTGTTTCACCCCAAAGAGGAACGATTTCTCCATACCCAACCGCATGTCGTAGATGGCGGCCTCCTCCTGGTCGGTCATCGTCCAGTTCACTTCCTTGTTGGCGAGTTTTTGCAGGGTGCTTTGCTCCACCTGCATCTTGAAGATTTGGCAAAAGTTCTGCGCCTTCTTGGGCAAAGCCTCGAACTGGGGCGACTGTACGTCGAGCTCGCTGGCGGCGCGGCCCATGCGGATGAGCGTGGTTCCCTCAGGGATGTCGGGCACACAGCCGGGCACGTCGTCGATGGTCTTTCCGTTGACGGCCATCACCACCACCCCGTCGTCATCGCGCCCGGTGACGTAGAGCACCAAATCGTCGGCGCTCTCGGTGACTCCGTCTTTCTCATATCCGCTCACCCCTTGCACAAGGATGGTGTCCGACTCGTCGAAGATGTCGTTGCAGGCCGTTTTGATGTGGGCTTTGGGCGGGTTGCCACTCTCGGGGGCACACTCGTCGTAGTCCACGCTCACCATGGTCATCGTGGGCTTGGTGTCCACATTATAGTAGTCCACAACCATGCTGCCGGCATGCTTGGCACCGGCGTGGCGCGAGATTTGGTCAATCGGGGTCGACATGGGGCGGATTTTGGTGATTTGCTGGTCAATCTCGTTGAGCAGCAACGAGGGCGACCCCTCGCGGGCCAGGTCGGTGGTGAGCGGGCCGTCCACCACATGGCTGCCTCCGGCACGGCCTGCGATAATGGTACCTATCGCCCAAGTGGCACCGGGATCACCTCCCAGGCACGAAGCCAGGATGGCTACCAGGGTGATAACGGTCAGTAACATGATGAGTTTGCGGTTGCGGCGCACCCATCGCACAAAGTTTCTCAGTTGTTTCAAATTCATGGCATGAGAGGTTTGTAATGATACGTTTTTTACTAAATGTCCCAGATGGAACGGCGGGTGTAGACGGGAAACGTGGGGGCCAAGGGCGCTTCGTCGCCATCTTCGTCATCATCGGGCAGTGCGGAAGGCTCCACAGCGGGAGCGGGTTCAGGTTCAAGAATCGGGCACACAGGTTGTGTCGCCTCGTCGGGTTGGAGGTCGGTTTGGTTTTTCATGGTCGTCTTCAAAAAAACTTCGCTGCAAAGTTATTCCACTGCCCCACCCCAACACCACATCAAAAAAAGGTGGCGGGCCACAAGGGTCCGCCACCGTAAATCGGTCAAGTGTGGGGTGAATTATTTCACCAGCACTTTCTTGCCATTGAAGATGTAGATGCCGCTGTCCAGACCGCTCAGGTCGGTAGCATTGCGACGCACCAGGCGGCCGTCGATGGTGTAGACATTGCCGGGCTTGCCAGCAACAGCCTTCAACTCATCAACACCCGTCACAGTGGGACGACTCACATAGAGTTTCATCTCATTGGGATCAACCTTGATGTCGTAGGTACCTGCGGCGGGCAGACGGAAGTTGCTGCCGTCAACCATCGTAAGACCCACATTACCTTCGATGTATTCTTCTTTCACTTCGAAGTAACCCACATGGTTGTCGTCTTCACCGCCATACCAAGTGGCCACGCCACCATTGCCGTTGGGAACACCAATCTTGAATTCATACGGATGGTCTTGGCCCTCAACAGGCTCGGCCTCGGGAACCGTGATGGTTGCCTCAAACATGCCTGTCGACTCATTCTTGGTCATCGGGTTGGCCGACACATCCCAGCCATTGAACGTGCCGAGCACGCTCAGAGCGGAAAGTTCAGCCTCCATTGCCACAGGCTCGTCAAGTGCCACGTCGCCGTTGCTCGGGTCGATGTTCTCAACCACAGCATCCTTGTAGCCTTCCTTGCTGAAGGTAGCGTCGTACTTCTTGTCGGTTTGGATCACATCCACCGAGAAGTCGCCGTTCTCGTCGGTTGTGCCGGTGTAAGCGACTTGGCCGGTAGCGGCCTTGCGCGGGCCACCCTCGGCGGCGGCCACCTGGCTCTTGAGCGTCACAGTGACGCCTTCCAGGCCATTGCCGTCCTTGTCAACCACCTTGCCGGTCACCTTGGAGGGTTGTTTCTCCACACCAAACTTGGTCACGGGGAAGTAACTGCCTGCTGATGATGTTGATGACAAAGTAATCGCCGAAGACGACTGGCTATCGCTGCGACCTTGATACAACTCGCCTCCCATGGTTGCGTCGGCAAGGAACTTGGTCTGTGTGTCGCTACCGCTCACACGGTCGCTGGCCACCACAATGCGCAGACTCTTGCCGTCCCACACGATGGGCTCGGCCAGTTCCACCTTGAACAGGTCGACTGGAGCATCGCTGGCGCCCATCACGGTGAACTTATAGGCCTCGTCGGCCCACGCGGGGGTGAGTTCGCTCACATCGGTCTTGGCAAAGGGTGCCATCGTCTCTTCCTCGGTGCTGAGGATGTAGACCTTGATGTTGTCGGTCACTTCGCCGGGGTTGTAACCCATGTAGGTGACACTGGTAATCTTGTTACCCTCGGTCATGCCGGCTGCTGTCAGCATAGCGGGCGTGTAGAGTGCCTCGCTCCATCCGTTCCTGTAATAGTTGGTGATGGGGTTGGCGTATCTGGACGACGGTATCAATGCTCCATCGGGGTTACCCACGATCTTCACATCCTCGGCGCTCTCTGCGGTGATGGTCACCTCCACCTCATCGGTGGCAACCACATAGTCGTCGCCAAAGTCAAACTCCAAGCGTGCGGGGAAGGTGCCCACCTCGTTGGGAGTAAAGGTGCAGGAGAAGTCGTAAGTGCCACCAGCCTCAATCAGGGCATCGGCCGTGCCAGAGAACACCACCTCATTGTTGAAATACAACGTGGCGGTGAAGCCTTCCTCGGGCTCACCCAGCAGGTTCTTCAGTGTCACGGTAGCAGTGTAGTCGCTGTTCTGCATGCCGCTGGCGGGCAGTTTTTGGCTCGAGATAATCACGTCGTGTGCCACGGGCACCAACTCAAAGCCATAGAGGTTGTCGATGTAGACATAGCCAGCCTCAAATGCCAGATACACATTGCCGGCGGGGATGCCCTCGAGCACCACATTCTTGGGAATGTACTGGCGGTTATAACCCGGGTTGACAGTCTTGGGCAGGTCGGCCGAAGGCACGGTGGTGATCAGCGTCCAGTTCTCGCGGTCGGTGCTGTAGTACACGTTGAGCAGGATGTCATCAGCAGAATAACTGGTGAGGCTACCCACGTCGAAACTCATCTTCTCGCCCTCTTCCACTTTGAGCAGCGGGGTGATGAACTTGTTCAGGTTGCGGCTCTGACTCACCAGATAGCGCTTGTTGTCGTCGCTGATGGTCTTGGAGTCGGTGTTCACACTCCAACCATTGTTTTCCACGATGCAGCCAAAAGGAATCTTTTGGTCCTCAAAGTTGACAAACCACTTGCCGGCTTCGAGCACGGTACCACTCAAAGCGATGACCGCGTCTTCGGCAAGGCCGTCGCCGCTGATTACCATGTTTCCACTCTTGATGCCCGGTGTGGAACTGTCGATGGTAACGCCCACCTCAACCGTTTCGCCGGCAGGAACCGTCACGCTGGGATAAGAGGCCGTGAAGCCCTCGGGCATGGTGATGGTCACCGTGCCAGGAGCAGCACCGCTGTTGCGCAACTTCATGGTCTTGGTCACATTGCTGTTGACCATGCCAAAGGCACCGAACGCCGAAGCATAGTTGGGATATTCGACCATGTCGTTGTTGTCGGCATCACGCACAGAAATTTTTGCCACATACTCAATGGGCTCAACCCACGGGGTCACGGTCAGAGAAGTTCCGGTCATGCCTTCCACAGCGTCGAAACGGTCACGCTTTCCGTATTCAGCAAAATTCAGATTGGCAGTCACCTCAATGGTAGCCTCATCACCCATGGCCAATGCTTGACCGATGGGAGCAGTAGCAACTGGGGTGCCCAGATTTTGATATTGGGCAATGCCAACCCACATGCCCTCGTCGTCGGCAGCAAGGTCGCACTCGCCCGTGTTCTTCACCGTGATGGTGTAAGTGAACGAGTAGTTGCCATCAGGATCGCAATTGATTTTACCATCGCCGGTCAAACTCGACGTTGCTTCAGTGACGGTGAGTGCCTTCTCCAGAACGATGTCGACCTGGTCGGCGGCAAAGTTGTCGATGTTCATGTTGTTGAGCGC
>CACZNP010000029.1 GCA_902782545.1 uncultured Bacteroidales bacterium | reverse complement strand
CGTTAGTTCAGTTGGTTAGAATGCCTGCCTGTCACGCAGGAGGTCGCTGGTTCGAGTCCTGTACGCACCGCACAAGAAAGCCGAGGAGAATTCCCCGGCTTTCTTGTTTTTTCGGTCTTTATGTGTCTGTCAGAAGGTAAGAGCGATGCCTGCCATCACATTCAGACGCTGACCACCCATTCCGTAAATCATGTCCCAACGCTTGTTCAGCAGGTTAGACGCTTCCAGCCACAAAGTGAGCATCTTGTCGAAGCGATAACTGGCACCCGCGCGCAGATTGATAATGTTCCCCGTATCAATCAAGGGATACACGCCTGTTGGACTCATATATAAGCCGCCGTCCACACCGACGCTCATCTGCGCTGCCTGATAAAAGTCTCCGCGGTCCAAGTGCAAATCCAATCCCACGTTGACAGCCAACGGCTTGATGGGATAAACCTTGAAATCTATCTCACCGACAAAGTCCGACCCGTAGTTGTCGACGGCTACTCCCTTGTAATAACTGCTGCGCGATGGGTCGAAATCATCGTCCTGTGGAGTATAGGCCAGACGTACACGTCCCTCGAACAGCGAGCGGTATTTGTAGTTGAGCAACACACCGGCATAGACGCCGCGTGAGTCAAGGATCAGACTGTTACATGTCATGCCCAACCATGTGCCGGACAGTCCCAAATAATCAAATATAAAGGAGTCGTTGCCGTGCTTCTCCACCATATAGCCCACAAACGGACGTATACTGAACCCAGCAAACGGGCCCACGTTGAGACCCACCTCCAACTCAAATGGAGTGTAAGGATTTGCAAAAGCGCTGTTAGGGTTCCAGTAACGGGTCTCGGTGTGCATGTCCTCAAGGCGAGTGATGGTTTTTCCGCCTTCCAGGTTGGCATAGAGTCCAAATCCTGGGGCAATGTCGGCATCGACACGCACGTTGGGCGACAAGCGCACTGTTGCGCCGTCGTTGTGCGACAGGTCGATGTTCAGGCCCGCTGTGAGTGCCACCATGTCGTTGCGCCACTTGAAGTAAGGCGACAAGCGGAACATCCACATCGAGTGGTTGGCAATGGGTGTCACCGCCAGAAGCGAGCCGCTCAGTGTGGCATTGCTCAAATTCCGCAAGTCATAATTGGGATTGATGGCATATTCCTCTTGGTTAAACCACTTTTGATAATAGAAGTCAACATCCAGCCCAGCGCCGGTGTATTCGCTCAGAGCGGTTTCTCCACCCAGCGACGCATGAATCAGGTTCTCACGCAAGCCATCGCCTTTCACATTGAGCAATTTGTCGTAACGCGAGTGCTCGCCCACAAGTCCCACATGGTAGTCGACAGCGTGGTCGGCCACAGTGACCGAACCCTCCCAACCGGCTTCGGCACCCACATGTAGGAAAGTCTGCTTGTCGGCATTCCAGTCCCATGCACCGAATCCGCTTTTGAGCAAGGCTCCCACATTGTCTTCGGCCAGTGTCACTCCGTACAAGTTGTTCCAACCTCCATAATAGTTGAAGTTGTCCACACGCAAGCATGCGCCCACCGCGAGGGTGCCGGCGTCAAACTTGTGGTTCAAGTTCAACTGCAGGCGATTGTCATTGAACTTCTGCTCATTGCGCTTCACTTCGTCGGGAATATTCTTGCTGCTGTTCTCACCGGCCCAGGTGCTGTTGTGTTGCAGCCAGATTCCAAACTTGGTGCGCTCGGTGTCGATGAGGCGATAACCCAGACTGCCGGCAAAGTTGGCCTGCGTTCCTCCACCCACATCAAAATAGCCACGCTTGTCGCTGAAGATGTGCGCGGTGCGGTAACCATAGGGCATCATCGTGGGAATCGTGGTGGGAACCTCGATGGGAGCCGTCCAGTCGCTGTAGTTGAGCGTGGTTTTCTTGTTGCCGGTATCGGCTTTCTTGACCTGGGGCAGGTTGTTCTTCTTGACAGCCTTTTTCACCACAGGCTCAAAGTCCTTCTCCAGCGTGATTTCCTTGTTCAGTTCTTTCTTGTCCTGTGCCTGCGTGCCCATCACCGCCACAACGGCAACGAGCAACATGATATATATCTTCCTGTTTTTCATCGCAGTGAATTATTACTTGGATTTCTTGTTGGTTGATTTCTTACTGTTGTCGGAACTGGCGGTGCTGGTCTTTGATGATTTGGCACTCTTCAGCGCGTTGAGACGCTTTTCGATTTGGTCAAAGATTTCCTGCTCCTTGCCAGGATAGTTGCTCTTGAGGCTGAGCAAATAGTCGCGGGCCTCGGTGGTCTTGCCCTGTTTTGCGTACACATCGCTGAGCACGAGGAAGCCCTTTGCCAACCAGTAACTGTGCGGTGTGCCCGCATCAATCAGATTGTTGACCGTGCGCTCGGCACCTTTGAGATTACCCTGCTGCAATTGCAGATTGGCCAGTTCGTAGGCTGCCTGCGCACCCGCCTCGCTCTTGGGGTTGCTGGCCAACTTGCTCAAGTCGGCCTCAGCATCCTTGGCGTTGCCCAAATGGCCGTTGGCCACGGCACGGCTCAGTGTCACCTCGCTTTCCTCGGCAGCGGAGAGCCCACCTTGCGACACCAGTTCATCGGCCGTCTGTTTCACCGTCGACCAGTTGCCCAGTTCCTTGGCCAGCCGCAACACGCCCAGTTGCGCCACTGTGCGGTTGTCGGCGCTTGACGAGCGATCGGCCAGGTCTTGATAGGCCTTCAGTGCCTCGGCTTTCTTTCCCTGACGTTGCAGGATGTCGCTACGCATGGCCATGGCATCCTCGGCAAACGAAGCCTGATAGTTGCCTTTCAAGGCGTCGTCCAACCCTGCCAGCGCTTCGTCCAGGTTGCCCTTCATGTAATTGTAGCGGGCAATGTAGTACTTGGCTTTGGAGGCATAGGCACCGCTGGGATAGTTCTTGAGATAGGACTGCATCTTGGTGATGCTGGGGTTGTCGGCGATGGCGGCTTTCTCGGCAGCCTCGAAGGTGAGACGGTCCACCTCGCTCACATCGATGCGGGGAGCGTTGGGAACGCTGTTGAGGAATTTCTCAAAACTGGCAAGTTCGCCGCGGTCGGCCATGAGCATCTTCATATCCTCGGCGGCGGCCTGGGCCTCGTCGCTCGACGGATAGTCTTTGATGACGCGCTTGTAGGCCTCGATGGCTGCATCCTCATTGTTCATGTTCTTGTCCACAATGGCCATTTGCAGCAGTCCCTTGCGGGCTTCCACGCTCTTGGGATAGGCCTTGAGCAGGTCATTGAAGGCGGCCACGGCCTCCTTGCCACGGCTTGCGGCGGCCAGAGCGTTTCCTTTCTCCAGCATGGCCTGCGGGGCATACTGTGAATTGGGATAGGCCTTGAGGAAGGCATCAAGTTGGTTCACTTCGCCGGCATAGTCCTTGGCCAAGCCCATCATCACGCCTTTCTGATACATGGCATAGTCACCGCTGGTGTTCTTGTCGGCCTTCATAGCCTCATCGTAACTCGACTGTGCAGCGGCATAGTCTTGTGTATAGTAGTTGGTGTCGCCAATGCGGTTGTAGGCATCGGCCTTGAGGTCGGCGCTCAATTGCCCGCTCTTGACTGCGTTTTGGAATGCCGTGCGAGCACCTTTGTAGTCCTTCTGCTGGTAGAGTGAGTAGCCCAGATTGTACTGTGCCAGTCCATAGTTGGCATCGCTGGTTTTAGTGCTTTTCACATAGGCCTGCTGGTTGCTTGCCGCATTCTTGTAGTCACCGGTACGGTACTGGGCCTCGGCAAGCCACAACCGGCTCTCATTAAGGATGGTTTTGTCTTGGTTGCCCATGGCCACAGCCTGCTTCAGGTAGTCGATGGCTTGGGTGTTCTTGCCGTTCGACAGGGCTTGCACGCCCAGGTTGTACAGCACGTTTTGCTTGGCTTTGAGCACCTTGTTGCCTGGATTCTTGATGTGTGAGATGCTGGTCAATGCCCTTTCATAGTCAGTGGTGCTCATGTAGGCATCCACCAGGTAGCCCTCCACATTCTCTTTATAGCGCGATTTGGGATAGTCGTTGAGGAATTGTTCCAACATGTCGATGGACTTGTCGAAAGGCGTGCGGGCACCCTGGTTCTGGCTGATGGCGTAGTTGTAATACGCAGTCTCACGAACACTGGGGTCATGACGCATCTTGGCGGCTTGCTCAAAGGCGCGGGCAGCACCGTTGAGGTCATTGCTCTTGAGTTTGCACTGACCCAAATACAGATAGGCGCTTTGCGCCAATGCATCGTCTTGACCCAACGACTGGGTCATGCGGCTTGCCGCGGCATCATAATTGCCCGCCTCATAGTCGAGCACACCCATGGTATAGGTGGCAGTGCGGTAAGGCTCGCCCTCGGGATTGTCCAGATAGCGTTGCAAGTAGGTGCGGGCACGGCTCTTATCGCCTGTGTGGTAATAACTCTCGCCCACCAAGCGGTTCAACTCGGCGTCGAAGTAGTCATTACTCTCCTCTCCCAGCAGTTCCAAACCCTTGGAGATCACCTCACGATACTGTTTCTTGTGATACAGGATTTGGGCAATATAGTACTGCGACTGATAGGCAAGTTCGCCACTGCCGGCTTGGGTGATGTCCTGGAACTGTGACAGGGCTTCATCGTAGCGGCCATTGGCGTAGGAGATATAGGCATTGTAGAACACCGATGCGCTGCCGTAACGCTTGGTGCGGCCCAGAATACTGTATTGGCGACGGGCGGCTTCGTACTCACCCAAACGCAGGTTGCAGTAAGCACGACGATAGGTCAAATCCTCGTCGGCATCGGCATCAAGGGCACCATCACGCACCAGCGAATAACTCACCAGCGCACTCTCCCAGTCGCCACGGTAGAAATAGTAATTGCCTATCTTCAGGCGCGCTTCCTCGGCAAGAGGACTCGAAGGATGTTCTTCGACAAATTCCTTGAGCGCGTCGAGACTCTCATCTTCTCCCCGCTCAAACATGGCCAGTGCCCGCACATACTCGGCGGCCTCTTCATCGCTGGTGTCTATGTCGAGCGTCAAGGCGTGGGTGGTTTGGTCGATGGCACCCACATAGTTGCGGCTGCCGTACATCAACTCACCACGCTCCAGAAAGCCGGGGGCATCCACCCCCATCACACCGGGCTGCGCCATCAGTGCCATTGGCATCCCCAGCATCAAACCCCAAAAAGCAGTTCTCAGTTTCATCTTTTGTTTCTGTTTTATTCTCATCATGGTGGTGTTCCCACCACGACACATTAATCCATATTAATATGATTATGCAAAATTAGTGCAAGGTGAGTGAAAAACCAAAGTTTACTTTGAGTTTTTCTGAACCGAAGCCTAATTTCACCGAGCGCGGCAAGGTAACATTGGTGCAAACCGAGCGCAGAAACAAATTTTGGAGCCGCAAATGCAACAACAATTCTTAATACCCCAATCGTTTCGCTCGTGATTTCAGGTTAAAATGACGTTAACAAAGGGTTCCCTACAGCCTGAACAGTCCATCTGGCAGGAAAAAAGGATTGTGATTTGGTTTGGCGCAAAAAGAAAGCGGTCATCGCACCCAAATAAGTACGCTAACCGCTTTTGTATTTGACAAACAATGATTTACCTGTCGGTTCTCATTGCATTATTTCAGTTTGACGCTCTGGATCACTGCAGCCACTTCGGGTGCATCCGGCTTAATGAACACAGCGGTCACCCTCAGCACATTGTCCCCAACTTGGGCAAAGCACTTATTGGAGCCTGAATTTTCGTTGTTTAATGTGGTGAAAGTATACTCGCCAATCTTCACACCTTCGTTCTTGACAACGCCGTCTTTCGGCTCATTTTCAACAAGTTCGGCAACCTTGCGTCCTTTGACGACACACACTTCAATCTTGGGGTCAAAGCCATCATCGCTCTTTCCTTGCATCTTAACCTCATCGAAGACACCCACTTCGCCGGTCCAACCTTCGGGAATGGTCAGACTAAGGTCGGCACTCTCAAAGTCACGCTGCAGTGGGTCGGCTGCCGGCTCTTGGGCCTCGGCCTCTACATTCTCTTCGGTGGTTGCGGCGCTCTCGGTGCTCGTTTCATTGCTGGCACCGCACGACATCAACCCCAAAACGGCCACACTGGCAGCCAAAAACATAAATACTTTTTTCATAATAATCGTTTTTTAGGTGAATTATAAAATTATCGCTCTCATTTTTTGCATTCCACAAAACAGTTATGGATTCTGATAGCAAAAATAGTCAAAAAAATCGCTTTTTAAGCAACAATTGGCCCAAAAAGGGTTTATTCCCATGATTTTTCCGCTCGCGGGAAAAAATCCAAGGTAGACATAGATACTGGCTTGCGCTTGAATGGATGGTGGGCGTAATGAAGAAATGCGGCAAATCGCCACTGTCCATGAATAAATGGCAACCGCCCTTGGCACAATGAGGGTTCTCAGTAGTTTTGCCCAAAAATTTTGCCCAAAAACATCTCCGATTGAAAAAAAACATCTATTTTTGTCGATCGGATACATGGTGTTTTTTTTGGTTATCTTTTTCCATAGCGTTGCCATTCCAATGATTTTTGATTGCTTTCGTTTCTTGAGTCCAACCCAACACGACATGAAACATATTATTTATTCATGCATTACTGTGATTGCTGCTCTGCTGTCCCTCTCGTCGTGCTCCCACGATGACCCCGACAATCCCATCAAGCCGGCAGAAGAACGCACCATTTTGCTTCTCACTTACCAAGGTCACATCTACGACCAAAGCGGGAAAAAGATAGCGGAACTTCCCAATTGCGAGTACGCCAGTGAAATCATAAGTGATGGCGATGACTATTTCGTGTCGGGGAAATGCACAAAAGACCGCGTGGGTTACTGGAAAAACGGCAAGTGGAACACCCTGCACATCGATTTTATCGATGATGTGGAACACGAGACCGAGGGAATTGGGAAATGGGATTACTACATTTTCTTGTTCGACTATCCTAACATTCTGAGAAACAGTGGTATCTTCCCTCTTGAAGACTGTGAGGATTTCACCACAACCGGCAAGTGCCTGTCGGTTTTCGAAGGCAAGTGCTACGTGGTGGGTTGTGAATTCCGAAACAACAAAGGCGGCTATAACGACGCCGTGGTCTATTATGAGCACAAGGGCAGATATGCCAAAGAGATTCTTCCCAAACCGCGCGAAGATGTCAACGCTTCGGCACACAGCATCTATGCTCACGATGGCCACATATTGGTTGGTGGACGAGTCGGTAACGAACCGGCTATCTGGGTCGACAAACAATTGCAATTGCTCCCGCGCACCTATGACATCAGCGACGAAGATGGCTCGGCAATGTCAATCATCGCTTCAGTGACCCGAAACAGTAAGCACGTATTCGCCGGAGGTTATGAGTATGATGATGACATGAACGAGGTGGCAACCATTTGGGTCGACGGAGTACCCAAGCACTTGGTGTCGGGCCAAAAAGACCTATTCTGGTCAAACGTGGAAGAAATGATCTGTTATGGAGACGATTTGTACGTTCTCACCACAGAAATCGTCCCAAAAGGAGACAGCGGCGATTTCACTGTCAACATCTTGCT
>CACZNP010000028.1 GCA_902782545.1 uncultured Bacteroidales bacterium | reverse complement strand
TAGCATCACCGCCCAAAGTGACAATATCCATCAGCGGCCACTACTACTTGTAGCGGTCGCTGATGTTGTAGATGGCAGTGAAGATGTCGCGGTCGGCATCGGTGAGTGTGATGCCTCGGCGAGCCATAACGCGTTGCGCCGTCTCGAAGAAGGCCTTGAGGGGCACGTCTTTGAATCCGCTCTCGGCGCTGCCTTCCTGGAAAGATGCCACGAAATTGCGGGGGAATCCGGCTCCGTGCACGTTGACGCCCACGCCGAGAACAGTGGCTGTGTTGATCATGCAATTCACGCCAGTTTTGCTGTGGTCTCCCATGAACAGCCCACAGAATTGTCGGCCCGTTGGAACGAATCGCCGCAAAGTGTAATTCCACAGTTTGATGTCGCTGTAGTCGTTCTTGAGATTGCTGGCCGAGGTGCCGCCCCCAATGTTGCACCACTCGCCGATGACAGCGTCGCCGATAAAACCGTCGTGCGCCTTGTTGCTGTAGCCAACGAATACGGTGTTCTCCACCTCGCCGCCCACCTTGCTGTATGGGCCCAATGTGGTGGCACCATAGATTTTGGCACCCATCTTTACTTGTGCGTGGTGACAGGCCGCAAAGGGTGCGCGGATGCAGGCCCCCTCCATGATCACTGCATCGGTGCCCACATAGACGGGACCCTGTCGAGTGTTGAGAATGGCACCCTCCACGTCGGCACCGGGTTCCAAAAAGATGCGTGTGGGGTCGCCCACCACAGTGACTGTTGACGACAACGGTTGCGACTCGCGGCCCGCTGTGAGGCGGGTAAAGTCTTGCTCCATGACACGGCCGTTGAGTTCGAAGATGTCGTAGAGTTGATGCAGCGACAATGGTTTCTCGTCCACATAGATGATGTGTTCAAAGTGTCGGGAGTCGAAGTCTTGTGCCGAACCGTTGAAAGCAATGAGTTCGTTGCCATCCATCAGTGCCTCGCCCACGTTGAGTCCCAGCACCTGTTGCGCCAGTTGTTGCGACGGTATGACGTGTCCGGCCACCAGCAGGTTGGTGGTACGTCGTGCCCGAAGTGGGTATTTTCGTTTGAGGTAGGTCACAGTGAGGTAACTGTAAGTGGCTTCGCCCAACATGGCCCTCCATTTTTCCTCAATGGTGGTAATGCCCACACGGAGCAGTGCTGCCGGTCGTGTGTAGGTGAGTGGCAGCAGGTTGCGCCGTGTGTCGTTGTCGTCGAAGAAGATGATATATCGTTTCATCGTTTACACATTATTATATATATGGGTGTTAGGGCAAGCGGTTAAACATTGCCCCGTAAACATTAATTGCGGCAAAAATAGTCATTTTTCGTGGAAAAGTTGTAAATTTGCATAATAAAACAACCGTACCGAAAACCATGGCTTTTGTAGAAACTGAGATAAAAGGGGTGTGGCACATCGTTCCAGTGCGTCACGGCGACAGCCGCGGCTATTTCACCGAGGTGTTCAAGCAAGCGGAGTTTGAGCAGATAGTGGGTCCCGTGCAATTTGTGCAGGACAATGAGTCGTACTCGACCCGCGGTGTGGTGCGTGGCCTGCATTTCCAGAGCGGGGAGTGGAGCCAAGCCAAACTGGTGCGCGTGTCGCTCGGCGAAGTCCTCGATGTGGCGGTGGACCTGCGTGCCGGCAGTCCCACCTATGGCCGTCATGTGTCGCAGGTGCTTAGCGCCTCCGAAGGCAACCAATTGTTCATCCCCCGCGGATTTGCCCACGGATTCGCTGTTTTGTCGGCCGAAGCGCAATTCCAGTACAAAGTGGACAACGTGTACGCACCTCAGGCCGAGGTGACCTTGCGTTTTGACGACCCCGATTTGGGCATCGATTGGTGCATCAAGCCCGAAGAAATGTTGCTGAGCGCAAAAGATTTGCACGGCATTCCGTTAAAAGATATTAAACCTTTTGAAATTTAACAAACGTTAACTATATCACAAATGTGCTGAAAGATATTGAGTTAGGCGGTGCGGCGAGGGTGTTGCACCGCTTTTTTTACCTCTTTATATTAGGAAAAGAGGCAAAAACATTTGTCAATTAGGAATTTAGTGCGTAACTTTGCAACGCTTTTGCGACCTGAAAAAGCAGATTGTCGTTCACTAATCGTTTGATTCAGTGAATGATAACTTTGTGTGAGGGTCAAAAAGAAGCACAAATTAATAACAATTAAAAACTAAAAGTAAAAAGAACTAAGATGCCAACAATTTCGCAATTAGTAAGAAAAGGCCGTACTTCGCTGGAATCGACCAGCAAAT
>CACZNP010000027.1 GCA_902782545.1 uncultured Bacteroidales bacterium | reverse complement strand
ATCCAGTCGTTCCTGTGCAATGCCGGTTCACTGGCGGGTTATGTGTTCCCGTTCCTGTTTGCCGCCATTGGCCTTGCCAACACTGCCCCCGAGGGTGAGATTCCCGCATCGGTCAAGTGGTCGTTCTATGTGGGTGCCGCCATCCTCATCCTATGTGTGATTTACACCACAGCCAAAGTCAAGGAGTACACTCCTGCCGAAATGGCCGAGTTCCAGGCTGCCGCCGTTCAGGCCGATGTGGCCGCCGAGGAGTCGGGCGAGAGCGGAAAGGCCCATGCTTGGAAAGTGTTTTTCGAGGTGGGATTGGTGCAGTTCTTCTGCTGGGCTGCTTTCATGTACATGTGGACTTATACCAACGGCACCATTGCCGACACCGTGTGGCACACCACCGATGCTGCCAGCGAAGGCTATCAGACGGCCGGTAACTGGGTGGGCATCCTGTTTGCCGTACAAGCCATTGGCAGCGTTCTCTGGGCTGTGGTGCTGCCGCAGTTCAAGAACATCAAGTTTGCCTATGCTCTGAGCCTGGTGATAGGCGGTATAGGCTTTGTGATGGTTCCTTACTGCACAAATCAATACCTGTTGTTTGTTCCTTACTTCCTGATTGGCTTTGCCTGGGCCGCTATGCTGGCCATGCCTTTCACCCTTGTGACCAATGCGCTGGAGGGCAGTAAGTACATGGGAACGATGCTGGGTCTGTTCAACTGCACCATCTGCATCCCGCAGATTGTCGCCGCCGCATTGGGTGGTGTGCTTTTGGCTGTCTTCAATTCAGTGCAGGGCAACATGCTCATCTTGGCTGGTATCCTGCTCATTGTGGGTGCCGCCTGTGTGTTTGTGATACAAGAGAAGAAACATAAATAATCAAGTCAAAGAAATCTAAGATATGAGAGTCAAATTCAATTTAGACTATAAGACCGTCTACGGAGAGGAAATCATGCTCAACCTGCTTGCCGGTAATGGCGAGTTGACACAGTATCCGCTCAAAACCGTCGACGGCAAATCGTGGCGCTGCGAGGTGGATGTTCCCGATGCCGATGACAAGCATGTGGATTATTACTACAGCGTTCATCGCAGTGGGATGGAATTGCGGCACGAGTGGCTGGTGGTTCCCCATCGTTTGGACTTGTGTGCCGCCAAGGCGGTGAAATACACCACATGGGACCACTGGAACGATATGCCCGAGGACAGTTACCTTTACAGTTCGGCATTTACCGATTGTGTGGCCTCGCGTCGTCACGAATCAGTTCCCGAGACCCGTTTCTCCAAGAGTGTCCAACTCAAGGTGCGTGCGCCACAGTTGCGTGCCGGTGAGCGCCTTGCCATCATTGGCAACGAGGTGGCTTTGGGCGATTGGGACGGCTCACGTGCCATTCCCATGGTGGAGCACAATCACAATGAGTGGATTATCACACTCGACGGTTCCAAGTTCAAGAACCCCATCATTGAGTTCAAGTTTGCCGTCATCAACAAGGAAGGCGACACCAGCCCCATGTGGGAAACCGGTGACAACCGTCGCGTGGTGCCCACCTCAATGCGCGCCGGCGATGTGGTGGTGTACGAACTCAGCCAAGCCTATTTCCCTGTCTATCCGGTGAAGTTGGCGGGTACGGTGGTGCCCATCTTCTCGCTGCGCAGTGAAAAGAGTTTTGGCGTGGGCGACTTTGGCGACCTCAAGCGCATGATTGACTGGGTAGCCTCTACCGACCAGCGCGCCCTGCAAGTGCTGCCCATCAACGACAGTACCATCACGCACACTTGGACCGACAGTTACCCCTATAACAGCATCAGCATCTATGCCCTGCACCCGCAATACATGGACTTGGGCCAGTTGCCCCCTCTTGCCGACAAAAAGAAAGCGGCCGAGTTCGAGGCATTGCGCCAGGAGTTGAACGCTTTGGACAAAATCGACTATGAACGCGTGAACAAGGCCAAGCACGAATATTTGCGCCTCATCTTTGCTCAAGAAGGAGCCGAAACGCTCAAGGGTGCCGAGTTCAAGACATTCTTCGAAGCCAACAGTGACTGGCTGGTGCCCTATGCCGCCTTTGCCCATTACCGCGATTTGTATGGCACGGCATGCTTCAACGATTGGCCCGACCATCGGACCTTCGATGACGAGACCCGTGCCGCCATGGGTAATCCCCGCACCAAACTCTACAAAGAGGTGTCCTACTGGTACTTTGTGCAGTTCCATCTCGACCGTCAGATGCGTGCCGCGCATGAGTACGCACTGAGCAAGCGAGTGGTGCTCAAGGGTGACATACCCATTGGAATCAGCCGTGACGGTGTTGAGGCTTGGGTTGAACCGCGTTACTTCAACCTCAACGGTCAGGCGGGTGCCCCGCCCGATGCGTTCTCGACCAATGGTCAGAACTGGGGCTTCCCCACTTACAACTGGGATGTGATGCTCGAAGACGGCTGCACCTGGTGGGTGAAGCGTTTCCGCAAGATGTCGCAGTACTTTGATGCCTACCGCATCGACCATGTGCTGGGATTCTTCCGCATTTGGGAAATTCCCATTGATGCCGTTCATGGTTTGTTGGGACAGTTCTCGCCGGCTTTGGGCATGAGCGCCGATGAAATCCGTGGTTATGGACTGAACTTCCAAGAGGAGTTGATGACGACTCCGTTCATTGCCGACTGGGTGCTGGATCGCATCTTTGGCCCGCACGCCAATCTTGTGCGTGAGCGTTATGTGGAGCGCGTGCATGACGACATCTACCGCATGCGGCCCGCCTACGACACACAGCGCAAGGTGGAGGCTGCCTTCAAGGGCAAGAACACCGACGACGACATCTGGGTCCGTGATGGCTTGTATGCGCTCATCAGCAACGTTCTGTTTGTGCGTGACCGCAAGAACCCCGAGTTGTTCCATCCGCGCATCTCGGTTCAGTTCGACTTCATCTATGAGGCATTGTACGACAACGACAAACAAGCCTTCAACCGTTTGTACAACGATTACTACTATCGCCGCAACAATGACTTCTGGTATCACGAGGCGATGAAGAAATTACCCAAACTGGTGCAGGCCACCCGCATGCTGGTGTGTGCCGAGGACTTGGGTATGGTGCCCGATTGTGTGGCATGGGTGATGAACGAGTTGCGCATCCTGAGCCTCGAGATTCAATCAATGCCCAAGGATAACCACCTCAAGTTTGGTAATTTGAGCAGTAATCCTTACCGCTCGGTAGCCACCATTTCCACCCACGACATGAGCACTCTGCGGCAGTGGTGGGACGAGGATTGGGAGCGCACCCAGCAGTACTACAATTCTGTGCTGTGGCGTGGTGACGCTGCTCCGCATCCCCTGCCGGGTTGGCTGGCCAGCGACATTGTGCGCAACCACTTGAACAGTCCGTCGATGTTGTGCCTGCTGTCACTGCAAGACTGGTTGGCCATTGACGATGAGTTGCGCCTGCCCGATGCCGATGCCGAGCGCATCAACATCCCTGCCAATCCCCGTCACTATTGGCGCTATCGCATGCACATGACCATCGAGGACTTGATGAAGGCCGATGGCTTTAACAACCGTGTGAAAGAATTAATCACTCAAAGTGGACGCAAATGAGAAAATCAGTTATTCTTTCGTTGCTTCTCGCACTGATCATTCCTTTCATGGCCATGGCGCGAGATGAGATGAAATACACCCCGCAAGGCACGCATTTTGAGTTGCTCACACTGGGCAACGCAAAAGCGGTGAAACTGCGGCTTTACGATGCCGGTATCGCTGGCAAGGTGATCAAAACCGTGAATCTCAAGAGCGCTAAGCAAGCCGATGGTTACCTGTTGTGGAGCGCCGATGTGAAAGGCGACCTCAAGGGCAAGTTCTACACCTTCAGCGTGAAGTATGGCGGCAAGTGGCTTGCCGAGACGCCGGGCGTGTGGGCCAAGGCAGTGGGTGTGAACGGCCGCCGCGGGGCCATCGTTGACATGCGCGACACCGATCCCGGGGACTGGGAACGTGACCGCCGACCTCACATAGCACCCAACGATCTGGTTATCTACGAGATGCATCACCGTGACTTCTCCATCGATGCCAGTTCGGGATTGGAGCACAAGGGCAAATTCTTGGCGCTCACCGAGCCACCAGCCATCGAGCACCTGCTGCAACTGGGAGTGAATGCGGTGCACATCCTGCCATCGTTCGACTATGCGTCTGTCGATGAGAGCCATTTGGAGTTGAACAAGTACAATTGGGGATATGACCCCCTCAATTACAACGTGCCCGAGGGCGGCTATTCGACCGACCCAGCCAATCCCAATGCCCGCATTCGCGAGTTCAAGGAGATGGTGCAGGCACTGCACCGTGTGGGCATCAAGGTGGTGCTTGACGTGGTGTACAACCACACGTTCAACATTGAGGGCAGCAATTTCCAACTCACGATGCCCGATGAGTTCTTCCGCAAGAATGCCGATGGTACCTACAGCAATGGCAGTGGCTGCGGCAACGAAACCGCCAGCGAGCGTGAAGTGATGCGCCAATACATGATTGAGAGCGTCAAGTACTGGGTTGATGAATACCACATCGACGGTTTCCGTTTCGACCTGATGGGCGTGCACGACATTGAAACGATGAACGCTATCCGCCAGGCCCTTCCCAAGGATATCTTCATCTATGGTGAAGGATGGAGCGCAGGCTCATGCGCCTATCCCAACGAGAAACTGGGCATGAAAGCCCACATGAAGCAAATGCCCGGAATCGCCGCTTTCAGCGACGACACCAAGCCGGCCTTCTTGGCTGGTCTGCCCGGTTATGAGGAAAGCATCAAAATGGGTATCGTGGGAGCCATCAGCCATCCGCAAGTGGATTACTCCAAAGTGAACTATAGCAAGGAACCGTGGTGCCTGCAACCCACACAGATGATCAGTTATGTGAGTTGTCATGACGACATGTGCCTGGTGGACCGTCTCAAAGCCAGCATTCCCGGCATCACCACCGATGAGTTGATTCGCTTGGACCTGCTGGCCCAGACGGCAGTGCTCACTTCGCAAGGTGTGCCCTTCATCCTCAGTGGGGAGGAAATGCTGCGCACCAAGCAGGGTGTTCACAATAGTTATGAAAGTCCCGACGAAATCAACCACCTCGACTGGAACGGCATTGAGCGGCATCCGCAAGTCATGGCCTATTATCAAGGGCTCATCGCCATGCGGCACCGTCATCCCGCTTTCCACATGGGACTGGCCGACCTCGTGCGTCAGCACTTGAGTTTCCTGCCTACGCAAAAATGCGTGGTTGCATTCCACATCGATGGTCGTGGCATCAAGCGTGAGAGTTGGAACGACATCTACGTTGTGCTCAATGCCAATAAAAAGGCTGTCACCATCGACGTGCCACAAGGCCCCTATGCCGTAGTGTGCCGCAGTGGTGTGTGCAGCGAGCGAGGACTGGGTTCGGTGCAAGGCGGCAAAGTGACCGTGCCTGCTCAGTCGGCACTCATTTTCCACAATTAACGCAGGGAAGCCCCACAAAATGAAGAAAACACTATTTCTGGCTTTGATGACAGCGGCGTTGACCCTGCATGCTGCTGTGAAGGTGGACCGCATTGATCCCCCCGACTGGTTCGTGGGTTTGAAAAACCCACAACTGCAACTCATGGTCTTTGGCGAGGGTATCCGCGACGCCGAGGTGACCACCGACTATGCAGGTGTGACCATTGACAGCCTTGTGCGCTTGGATTCGCCCAACTATCTGCTCATCTACATGAACACGGCAGGTGCACAACCAGGCACGATGCAGTTGCAGTTCAAGCAAGGCCGCTCGAAGAAGAAAGTGAACTACGTCTTCCATGAGCGTGCCATGAGTGGCGACAAGCGGGTGGGATTCACCAATGCCGATGTGCTTTACATGCTCATGCCCGACCGTTTTGCCGACGGCGATGTGGCAAACAACCAGATTGAGGGCCTGCGCAAGTATGTCAACGACCGCAAGCAACCCAGTTTGCGTCATGGTGGCGACATCGAGGGCATCCGTCAGCACTTGGATTATTTCAATGAGTTGGGAGTGACTGCGCTGTGGTTCACCCCGGTACTTGAGAATAATAGCCCGGACAACGCCTTTGGATACAGTACGTATCATGGCTATGCCACTACCGATTATTATCGTGTGGACCCGCGATTTGGCACAAATGCCGAGTATGCAAGGCTCATTAGCGAGGCGCATGAGCATGGGCTCAAGGTGGTGATGGACATGATTTTCAATCACTGCGGATTTGAGCATCCGTGGACGCATGACATGCCCTCGAGCGATTGGTTCAACTTGCACGGCTGGCTCGACCAGCGCCACGACAAGACCGACAGTGATCCGCGTGGAACCGATTTTCTGCAAACGAGTTATAAACTCACTCCCATTCTCGACCCCTATGCCAGTGAGATTGACTTGAAAGAGACCGAGCAAGGATGGTTTGTGCCCACCATGCCCGACTTGAACCAGCGCAATCCGCACGTGATGAATTATTTGATTCAAAACAGCATTTGGTGGATTGAAACGGCAGGAATCGACGGCATTAGAATGGACACATACCCCTATGCCTATGCCGATGCCATGGCACGATGGATGAAAACCATCGACACCGAGTATCCCAACTTCAATGTGGTAGGGGAGACCTGGGTGGAACAGCCCGCCTACACCGCCGCTTGGCAAAAAGACAGCAAGGTGGCCAAGGAGAACAGTTACCTCAAGACGGTGATGGATTTCTCGTTCCATGAGAAAATCGACTCGGCCAAGATTGAGACCACCGATGGGTGGTGGAGAGGATATAACCGCTTGTACAACAGTTTTGCACTCGACTATCTCTATCCCAATCCCAGCAGTGTGATGGCTTTCATTGAGAATCACGATACCGACCGCTTCTTGGGCAATGGACGTGACATGAAAGCACTCAAGCAGGCTCTGGCGCTCCTGCTCACGGTGAATCGCATCCCTCAACTCTATTATGGCACCGAGATTCTGATGAACGGCACCAAGGCGGTGACCGATGGCGATGTGCGAAAGGATTTCCCGGGAGGATTCCCTGGTGATGAGCGCAATGCCTTTACCCGGCAGGGCCGCACAAATGATGAGAACGAGATGTTTGACTGGATGAGCAAAGTGCTGCACTGGAGGCAAAACAATGACGTGATTATCCGTGGCAAACAGACCCAATTCATCCCTTGCGATGGTGTCTATGTGGTTGCACGCCGCCATGGAGGCAGAACGGTGCTTACCGCAGTCAATGGCACTTCGGAGCAACGACCACTGCGTGTGGCGCGTTATGCCGAGGTGATTGGTGATCACACCACGGCCCGTGATGTGCCCACCGGACAAATTGTTGATCTCACCCGAGACATCACGATGCCGCCTCGCGGAACGCTTATTCTTGATTTTTAGCGAACGTGCCAATGTGATACAAAATGAGCGACCCCATACAGGGCCGCTCATTTTTATGATGGATTGAATTTGCTGATGGATTGAGATTTAATATGGGATGGGGTGGTGTGGGTGGCACATAAGGGGTGAATACGTGCGATTCCTCCTCCGATGTGTGTCATGGAGCAGGGTTGATTCTTCTGCTTTCTGTTGCCATTGACCACAACATCTTGCCCCATGCCAAGGTGTACAGGTAGACATCGATGTGGAGGTTGTCATTCAATAAGTGATAGGCTTTGATAGGAAACAGCACATCGGAGGGCACCCATCCAAAGATAAACAACAGAACCCAAAAGAGAATCTTGTCGAACACCGTGTGATGTTCTTGCAGCCAGTACCACAACATATAGCCCGATAAGGCGATGAGGTAGGTGTGATACTCGGATGAGTCGCCAAAGACGATAATCCAACCCATGAGCACGCCCAATGTGGTGGCACGGAAACCAAAATCGCTCCACTGGCGATGCCTGACGAAGAAAATGGCTATAACACAGCCTATGGTAACCAATTGCACAATGCGGTAGTGGTCCAACACATAACGTAACGGCCATGCGTAGAGCAACGAAGAATATTGGGTGATGCTCTGGTGCTGTGAGAGCATGTTCCACCAGTTCATGTAACATTCTTGCAGACCCGACAACCCGACCTTGAGTGCAGGCAGCAGGAGCAACAACACACCAATCAGGGCGGCCCAGCAAAGTCGCTTCATGGTTTTGGGGTAACAGAACAAGATGAGCAGTTCCACCGTGCCGTACACCTTGGTAGTGGCCGACAGCATGATGAGCACCACCGCCCAGAAGCCATGTCCCCGCTCCAGCAGGCTGAAGGCAAACAGGAACAGGTAGGCTACAACGATATTGAACTGGAAGGGGAATACACTCTGTTCAAGAATCAGGAACAGGAACAGTAAAATACTCACTTTATGAGCGTCATAACGATGGGGCAACGTGAACACCGATAAGACGAAGAGCGTGTAATTACCCAGATTCCATACAAACGGGCCCAGCCATTTGGGCAGCACGGCGATGGGCCAGTACAATACCGAAAAAACCGGGGTGTAGAGGAAATAACGGCCATGGGTTTCGACAAAGTGCTGGGTGTAGGGATTGATGCCGTTCCAAAAGTCCATTGTTGAATCGCTGTAGACCAGGTAATTGGCATATCTTAGTCGAAATGTCTCAAAGGCTGTGATGATGATGGCAACCACGAGGCCAAAGACGTAAACCGAGATTTTGGGGTGCTTTCGAATGGCTTTAATCATGGCTGTTGTTTGTGTTCGCGGGCGAATTGCTCAGTGAATTCAGAGTAGGTGATAAACTGTGCGCCCTGGTTTTTGAGCATCTGGATGAGTTTGGTCAGGCGTTGTGCCATCTCATTGCCGCAATGATGTCGGATGATAGCGGGGATGTGCCACTCGGGATGCTTGCCCAGAGCGATAAATTCCCAGGGGTGAAAATAGACGACCAACAGGCCATCATGGCGCAAGATTCTCCGGCACAGCCAACGGTACAGCCACTGTGGATAGTGGTGGCATGCTAGCCAGAATACGGGCAACCGCAGCCATGTCGATACCGATGCAGGGATTTGCAAGGTCGTTCCAGTATAGAAAGGGGTACGGGGAATGTCGAGGTTCATGTAGCGCCCAGGAATGACAGTGGGATGCAGCGAAGAGTTGTACAAATAGCCGGCCCGTTCTATTTCTTTGTCATCGACGGGGTACATGCGTGGTTGCCTATAGCCATTCACCTTGCGGCCAGTGATTTGTTCCAAGATTTCTTTGGAGCGTGCAAGGTCGGACGGTTGTTGTGTCCAGTGGTCCACTCCATGGCTAGCCACCTCGTGCCCCTCATTGAGGATTCTCTCCATCACTTCAGGGGCACGCTCAGCAAAGTTGGCCGTGCAGAAAAAAGTTGCGCTTGCATGGCATTGTTTCAGAATGTCGAGAATGAGATTGGTTCCTTTGGCCGAGACGCGTACACCCTCATCGAGCGAGATGTCAACACCATGCTCGCGTGGAACGTCAAACTCCTCAGTGTCAAAACTTAATAGTACTTGTCCTTCTTTTTTGCTTGCCATACCGTAAAATTACTAAATAATTGGCAATTATCAATCAGTTGACCATTATAGATTTCAGTGGTCTAAAAAAGACGGTTATGACATGTCATAGCCGTCTTCTGTTGGATTTGGAGAATTAGGGAATTTACGTGTTGT
>CACZNP010000026.1 GCA_902782545.1 uncultured Bacteroidales bacterium | reverse complement strand
GTCGCGGTTGTCGATGAGAGGGTCGTTGAATGCGTCGACGTGTCCGCTGGCCTTCCAGATGGTGGGGTGCATGAAGATGGCGCTGTCAATGCCCACAATGTTGTCGTGCAGCAGAGTCATGGCTTCCCACCAGTAACGCTTGATGTTGTTCTTGAGTTCCACACCGTTCTGTCCGTAATCGTAGACGGCTCCCAGTCCGTCGTAAATCTCACTTGAAGGGAACACGAAGCCATATTCCTTGGCGTGCGACACAATCTTTTTGAAAACTTCTTCTTGTTTTGCCATATCAGTTTTAGTCTATTTTGATTTTTCAGTTTCAACCTGCAAAGATAGTGTAAGTTGAAAGAAAAAACAAAAAGTTTTTTGCTTTTGTATTTGGCTTGCATTATCTTTGCATTCCAATAACAAAAAGTAGTGAATATGCCAAGAGACAATAAGCAACTCGAGGGTGTGACCTTACTGGGCAACCAGGGGACCAAGTATGTGTTTGACTACTCACCACATCTGCTTGAGACTTTCGAGAACATGCATCCCGACAATGAGTACCTGGTGACACTCGATTGCCCCGAGTTCACGTCGTTGTGTCCCAAAACGGGTCAACCCGATTTCGGACACCTCTTTATCAACTACATTCCCCGCAAGCGCATGGTTGAGAGCAAGAGCCTGAAACTTTATTTGTTCAGTTTCCGTAACCGAGGTGATTTTCATGAGGACTGTGTGAACATCATCATGAAAGACCTGGTGGCGTTGATGGACCCTAAGTATATCGAAGTGTTAGGCCTGTTCAATCCGCGTGGTGGCATTTCCATCAAGCCGTTTGCCAACTATGGCGATGCCGAGCACCAGGACCTGGTGCGAGCGCGTCTGCTGGCCAGTTTTCCTCATCCCGAGAAGTGATGGCACGGGATGCGGTAATAGTGGTGTCGGGAGGAATGGACTCCACCACCATGCTCTATGAATACAAAGACGAGATAGCGTTGGCCGTCACCTTCGACTACGGTTCGACGCAGAATGCCCGCGAGCGTCAGTGTGCGGTGATGCATTGCGCCCGCTTGGGCATACGTCACCTGATCATCCCGCTCGAATTCATGCACCGCTATTTCAAGAGTGCGTTGCTCGAGAGCCCTGATGCAATCCCCGAGGGCCACTATCAGGACGAGAACATGAAGTCCACGGTGGTGCCCTTCCGCAACGGCATCATGCTGGCCATAGCCTGTGGCATAGCCGAGAGCAACGGGCTGCACCGTGTCATGATTGCCAATCACGGTGGCGACCACGCCATCTATCCCGACTGCCGTCCCGCTTTTGTCGATGCCATGAGCGCCGCGATGACTGCGGGCACCTACGAGGGTGTGGAAGTCTTTGCTCCCTATACCCACATCGACAAGGCCGAGATAGCCCGCCACGGTGCGGCGCTTGGACTGGACTACAGCGAGACTTACTCTTGCTACAAGGGTGGAGAGCATCATTGTGGGCGATGTGGCACCTGTGTGGAGCGCCGAGAGGCATTGCGGCTTGCAGAAGTCGCCGACAACACCGTTTATTTGAATGATTGAAAATACCGAGAAATCATGTATTACGTCAAGAAGACACTGGAAATTTCATCGTGCCATCAACTGTACCTCGACTATAAGAGCAAGTGTGAGAATCTGCATGGCCACAATTGGATGATTAATGTGTATTGCCGCAGCCGTGAACTGGACAGCAACGGAATGGTGTGCGATTTCACACAAATCAAGCAATTGGTGCATGACCGCATCGACCACCGCAACCTCAACGAGGTGTTTGACTTCAATCCCACGGCCGAGAACATTGCACGCTGGATTGTGGACACCGTGCCTCACTGCTACAAAGCCGAGGTGTGGGAGTCGCGCGACAACATGGCTTGCTACGAGCGTGACGATGTGGAGGATTAACGAGATTTTCTATTCGTTGCAAGGCGAGGGGCGCAACACGGGATTGGCTTGTGTGTTCATTCGCTTTAGTGGGTGCAATCTGCATTGCGCCTTTTGCGACACTGCTCACCAGCATGGCATCCCGATGTCGCTGCCCGAAATCATTGCCGAGGTGAACCGCTATCCTTTGGCACCGATGATTGTGCTCACCGGTGGAGAGCCGTCACTGTGGATTGACGATGACTTTGTGAAAGCCCTCAAGGAAAAGACCGGCAAGCGCATCGCCATTGAGACCAACGGCACGCATGTGTTGCCCCAGGGCATCGATTGGGTGACCATGTCGCCCAAAACCGGCATGGATGGTGGCGATGGAGTGCCAGTCGCCCTTACGTGCTGCGATGAGTTGAAAGTGGTATATCTGGGACAGGATTTGCGTCAATACGAAGGCATTTCGGCTTCGTACCGCTACTTGCAGCCCTGCTGGGTCCCCGACCAGGCTCAGTGTGAGAAAAACATGCAGGACTGCGTGGCTGCCGTCCTGCAAAATCCCGAATGGCGCTTGTCATTGCAAACTCACCGGGTGCTTCAAATCAAGTGAAGTCGGTAGTAAAGCAACCGCTTTTTAACTCGCTTGTTGCCCGTTGCTTGGTGGAATGGGTTGAGCGTACGACTTATTCATGAAGTACAACAGATTCACATCCCCGCTCTGATAGCCAAGGGAAACGGCTGTTCCCGATTCGCTGATAAAAATGTTGTCATGGTCGAGAACGAAACCGCACATTCCCAAGGTGCCCGAAATCTTGTTCGCCACTTCCTTTTCAACACCTGGCGCGCAATGGTTCACATTGAGCGATATGCCAACGGCCTGAACTTGGGCATCGAGGTTGTAGGACGCTGATATGCTGTCGGCCGAGAGGGTGGAGACCGGTGAGTCAAAATAGTATTGAATCACAAATGGTCCCTGACGCATCATCAGTCCGTTTTGCCCCAAATATTGCGCCGCATCGCTGCCAAGCAGTCCGTTCATGTCCATGAGTGTGGTTCCGGGCCGTGCACCGCAGCAGTAGTCAGGGCCAAACAGGGCCATATAGGCCGCCACGGCCAGGTTCACATCGATGAAACCTCTTGTGGCATAAGGATTCTCCAGAGACCCGTGAACGTGCGTGAATTGGACTTTGCCCACGGCATTGCCGTTTTGGTCAACGAGGTGTGCCAGTGTGTCGTTCAGTGCGATGTAGCGGTCGGCAGTCAGGTCAATGAGCCGGTCATGCTCGGGTTTGATGAGCACTTTGTTGTTGCGGTCCACCAGTCCCATTTTGTTGTTTTTCACAACAATGAACAGTCCGCCGGCCGTGCGTGTGTAGTCCTGATAGCCCGCTGAGTCAACGGCCTGGTGATTGTTGTTGGGGTCGGGCACCTCGTTGCCGTGTGCATCGAGGCACACGATGGTGTCGCCCTTGACCACGGGCAAAACACCATTGACAAACGCCGGCTGGATGGGCCGATACTGTGTGCTGCTCATGTTGAACGTGGTTTTACCCGATTTGTCGATGATTCCCATGTTGACCACGGTGTCGCCAGCCTGTGTAGGGTCGATGACAATGGCATAGTTGCCGCCCGAGAATGGGTTGGCAGTGCCATAGCGTGCGGCTATCACCGTGTCGCCTTTCTCATTGATATATCCCCAAAGTCCCCGGTCGTTTTGGTAGGATGCCATGCCGCCCACAAACATGGAGCATTGCTGCACTTCTTTGGGTAACTCGCGCACCACGTGGCACTGCTTGTCGATCACGCACAAAGGCCCTCCGCGATGGCTGGCAACCGCCAGCCCGTTGCTGCCGAACGATGTGACGCTGCCATAGGGCTTGTCGTTGACGGCATGCGTGGGGTCCTGGATGGAATGAAAATCGTAGGTGCCATCGCTTCGCTGAACATAGAACATGCCGTCGACCACAGCCGACGGGGCAGTGTCGAATGCGTCACGCGCCACCAGTTCGCCACTGCGCACGTCGATGATACTCCAAGACTTGGAGCCCGGCAATTGGACAGGCAGGTACTGGGTTTCGTAGGGGTAATCGTTCTCGTTGTGGCTGCCACATGCTGTCATGATCACCACCGCACAGGCAGTAACGGCCAGTTTTGTGAAAAGTCTATTCATGTTATTGCAGTTTTGTGGGGCAAAAGTACAAAAAATCATGCAAAAGCAAAGGGGCGTGGATGAAAACTTTCCACGTCCCCCTGCGATATGTGTCATTCACCGATTGGTCACTTGTCGATAATTTCTCGCCCAAACGGGGTGAGTGCGATGTGAGCCATCTTCATGTGCTGCTTGCCAAAGGGTATGCCAATGACAGTGATGTAGAACAACAACCCGAATAACCAATGTGTGACGGCTATCCAAATGCCCCCAACAAAGAACCAAATCACATTCATGACGGTGTTCAGGCAGCCACTGGTGGGCTTGCGAACCACCTTTTTGCCAAAGGGCCACAGGCACAACACACCCAATTTCATCGATTGCAGACCAAATGGAATGCCGATGATTGTGATCATCAATGCCAACCCGGCGGTGAAATACTCGATGGCGGTGAGAATACCACCAAAAATCATCCAAATGATGTTTCCTAACAGTCTCATTGTTGCCATTATTTAAGTTTTCACCATAGAGGGCAAAAAGCGTGCCAAACGCTGCCAGCCTCACACGATAAGTGCCATCAGCGCACTAAATGCAGCCATCAGACCATCGGCATTGCGTCCTCCGGCTTGTGCAAGTCCGGGTTGTCCGCCGCCTCCGCCCTGGATGTGCTTGGCGGCTTCACGCACCATCTTGCCAGCGTTCCATCCGTCGGCCACGAGGTCATCGCTCACCATGACGGTGAGCATAGGCCGTCCGGCATCGACGGTGGCGGCCAACAGGATGGTGTTTTGCGGCTTCTCGCTTCGCAAGTCTTGAACCACCCCCTTGACCACATCGGCAAGGAACGGCCCGCGCAAGGTCAGCACGTTGATGCCGTTGATGATTTGTGCGTTTTGCTTGACAAGCGTCTTGACGTGTGCGATGCGCTCTCCGATAAAGTCCTCCACCTGTTTGTGCAGAGCGGCGTTGTCGGCCAGCGATTTCCTCAGCGCCACGATGGCATCGGGGGCATTGTTGAGCATCGTCTTGATGTCGAGAATGGTATCTTGCACGCTGTCGAACAGGAACTCCACCTGCTCGCCAGTGATGGCCTCGATGCGGCGAATTCCAGCCGCAATGCTGCTCTCGCTCACAATCTTTATCATGCCTATTGCGCCGGTGTTCGCCACATGGGTGCCGCCACACAGTTCAATGGAGTCACCATATTTAATCACGCGCACGCAATCACCGTATTTCTCGCCAAACAGGGCCATGGCTCCCATGGCACGGGCTTGGTCGATGGGCACATTGCGATGTTCTTCGCGGACAGTGGCCATGCGCACCATTTGGTTGGCCAGATGTTCCACTTGTCGTATTTCCTGCGGGGTCACTTTCTGGAAATGTGAGAAGTCGAAGCGAAGCATCTTGGCATCGACATACGATCCTTTTTGCTCCACGTGCTTTCCCAGCACGGCACGCAGTGCGCTGTGCAGCAGGTGCGTGGCCGTGTGGTTGCATTCGATGGCCCGCCTGGTTTTCACATCGACGGTTGCGTGCAGCGTTGCGGTCACATCGCTGGGCAGTTGTTTGGCGATGTGAACGGGCAGGTTGTTCTCGCGCTTGGTGTTGACGATTTCAATCACCTCGTCATTATCGGTGAGAGTGCCGCGGTCGCCCACTTGTCCGCCCATTTCGGCATAGAACGGTGTGCGGTCGAGTACAATCTGGTAGAATGTGTTGTTTTTCTGTGTCACCTTTCGGTAGCGCAGGATGTGCGCGTCGCATTCATCCATGTCGTAACCCACAAACTCGCTGACCCCATCGCGCAATTCCACCCAGTCGGTTGCCTCGACTTGTGCTGCATTGCGTGCACGATCCTTTTGCTTTTGCATCTCGCTGTTGAACTCCTCCTCATCGACGGTCATGCCGTTTTCCTTGAGGATGAGTTGGGTGAGATCAAGCGGGAATCCGAAGGTGTCGTAGAGGGTGAAGGCCTCGCGGCCGTCGATGATGTTGCGACCGGCTTTCTTGGCATCGGCCATCACCTTGTCGATGAGCCGCATGCCTGTTTCAAGGGTGCGCAGGAAAGCCTCTTCCTCCTGCTGGGTCACACGCTTGATAAGTTCGGCCTGAGCCGGCAGTTCCGGATAAGCGTCGCCCATGCTGTCGATGAGTGTGTCGATGAGCCGGTACATGAAAGCATCCTTGAAGCCCAGGAAGGTGTAGCCGTAGCGCACGGCCCGGCGCAGGATGCGGCGAATCACGTAGCCTGCTTTGGCATTGCTGGGCAACTGCCCGTCGGCCACGCTGAAAGCGATGGTGCGCACATGGTCGGCAATCACACGCATGGCCACATCCACATCGTGGTTCTCACCATAGCGTTTCCCGGCCAGGCGTCCAATCTCGCCGATGAGCGGTTGGAATACGTCGGTGTCGTAGTTTGATTTTTTGCCCTGCAGTGTCATGCACAGCCGTTCAAATCCCATACCCGTGTCAATCACATGCAACGGCAGTGACTCGAGCGAGCCATCGGCTTTGCGGTTGTATTGCATGAACACCAGGTTCCATATCTCAATCACTTGCGGATTGTCCTTGTTTACCAAATCACGTCCGGCAACAGCGGCTTTGGCGGCCTCGTCGCGCAAGTCGATGTGGATTTCACTGCACGGCCCACAGGGCCCCGTGTCGCCCATTTCCCAAAAGTTGTCGTGCTTGTTGCCATTGATGATGTGGTCCTCTGGAAGATGCTTGGCCCAGATGGCGGCCGCCTCGTTGTCGCGGTCCAATCCCTCGGCTGCTGACCCCTCGAACACTGTGGCGTAGAGCAAGTCAGGATTCACCTTGAGCACGTCCACCAAGAATTCCCAGGCCATGTCGATGGCTTCCTGCTTGAAGTAGTCGCCAAACGACCAGTTGCCCAGCATCTCGAACATCGTGTGGTGATAGGTGTCGTGTCCCACCTCTTCCAGATCATTGTGCTTGCCACTGACGCGCAAGCACTTCTGCGAGTCGGCCACACGGACCCATTGGGCTTTTTTGTTGCCCAGGATGATGTCTTTGAACTGGTTCATTCCGGCATTGGTGAACATCAGGGTGGGGTCATCCTTGATGACCATTGGAGCCGAGGGCACCAAATGGTGGCCCTTGCTCTCAAAGAAGCGTTTGAACGCCTCACGGGTTTCTTTAGCAGTGAGCATATTGAAATGAGTTTTGAAGTGTCATTTTGAAAAATTCATGCAAAGATAGTGTAAAAATCCGATTAAGCGAATTCAATTGCCATTTTTCGAGTGGTTTGCTCGACAATGTGCAATAAAATTTGGTGGTGCATTGGTTTTTTGTTATTTTTGCCTTTTAAAAGAGTACCAAACCGATGAGCGGTGGAAACATGATAAGGTTTGCTTGCATTGTGCTGCTGTGGCTGTGCTTGTGCTGGCTCTTGCTGACGCGCGTGCCGCGGGTGGACGGGATGACGTTGTTCACCATCGTGGCGAGCGGCATCATTGTGTTTGTTCCGCTCTACAAGAAATATGTCCGTAACAGGAAGGAATGAAAAGAGAGTATCGTTATGACTGACGAACCATATATTGCAGAGCATTTTCCGCTACTGGCAACCATCGACAGTCCTGCCGACCTGAAAAAGTTGAGCGTGGACCAGTTGCCGCAGGTGTGTGACGAACTGAGACGATTCATTGTGCATGAGTTGTCGACCAATCCTGGGCATTTTGCCTCGAGTATGGGTGCGGTGGACATTGTGGTGGCACTGCACTATGTGTTTGACACCCCCGAGGACCGCATCGTGTGGGATGTAGGGCATCAAGCCTACGCGCACAAAATCCTCACGGGTCGCCGCGACCGTTTCTCGACCAACCGCAAAATGGGTGGACTCAGTGGATTTCCCAATCCCAACGAGAGTGAATATGACACGTTCATCGCCGGGCATGCGTCCAACTCAATCAGTGCGGCGCTGGGCATGAGCATTGCCGCCGAACTCGAGGGCAAGCCCCAGCGGCACGTGGTGGCGGTGATTGGCGATGCATCGATCAGCGGTGGCCTGGCCTTTGAGGGACTGAACAATGCATCGAACCATAAAAACAACCTGCTCATCATCCTCAACGACAACGACATGTCCATCGACCGTCCTGTGGGCGCCTTGGGCGAATACATGACGGAGTTGTCGACCAGTAAGCGCTACAACAACATCCGCTACAAGAGTTACCAATTCCTGCGTCGGCATGGTGTGATTGGCGACAGTGGCAAGGGGGTGGTCCTTCGTTTCAACAATGCCATGAAGTCGTTGCTCACCGGTCAGCAGAACATCTTCGAGGGGTTGAACATTCGCTACTTCGGGCCCTTTGACGGGCACGATGTGAAAAGGCTGGTGAAGGTGCTGAGCGAGGTGAAGGACATGACGGGTCCCAAACTGGTGCACTTGCACACGGTCAAGGGCAAGGGATATGCCCCTGCCGAGAGTGACCCCACCACCTGGCATGCACCAGGCCGCTTCAACGAAGAAACAGGCGAGCGAGTGAAAGACCGTGCCGAGTGGGAACCGTTGAAATACCAAGATGTTTTCGGCAAAACGTTGGTGGAACTGGCGCAAGCCAACGACCGCATCGTGGGCATCACCGCCGCCATGCCGGGTGGCACCTCGATGTCGATGATGCAGCAGGCGTTTCCCCAGCGCACCTTCGATGTGGGCATCAGCGAAGGACATGCCGTGACCTTTGCCGGCGGGCTTGCCAAGGAGGGCTATCATCCGTTTGTGGCTATCTACAGTTCATTCCTGCAACGGGCCTACGACGAGATTATCCACGACGTGTCCATCGCACGGTTGCCGGTCACCTTCTGCATCGATCGAGGCGGCTTGGTGGGCGAGGACGGGGTGACTCATCACGGCCTGTTCGACCTGGCTTATTTGCGCTGCATCCCCGGCATGGTTGTGGCAGCCCCCATCAATGAGCATGACCTGCGTGACCTGATGTACACATCGCAACTGCCCGAGCAGTGCAGCCCCTTTGCCATCCGTTATCCCCGTGGCCGTGGTGTGATCAAGGAGTGGCACAACGAAATGCGTGAACTTCCTGTGGGACACGGACGGCAGTTGAGCGACGGCAGTAAAGTGGCTGTGTTGTCGCTGGGACACATTGGCAATGCGGTGGCCAAAGCCGTGGCACGGTTGCGCGACGAGGGAATTGCAGTGGCCCACTACGATATGATTTACCTCAAGCCTATCGATGAAGACATCCTGCGACAAGTGGCTGAACGCTTCGACCAAGTGGTCACGGTGGAGGATGGTACCATTGTGGGAGGGCTGGGCAGTGCCGTTGCCGAGTGGATGACCTTGCAGCAACATCCTGTGGGCGTGACACGGTTGGGTGTGCCCGACCGCTTCATCGACCAGGGTACTGTGGCCCAGCAACAGCAAGTGTGCGGGTTCGATGTCGACACCATTTATGAAACGCTCAAAAACCTAACCAAAAACCTATCGTCATGAAGATTGTGATAGCGGGAGCCGGCGAAGTGGGCTCGCATTTGGCCAAGATGCTCAGCAACGAGGCGCAGGACATTGTCATTATGGACAATGACGAGCGCAAACTCATGAGCCTGGAGAATTATAACCTGATGACCTATCAGGGCAATGCCACTTCGTTCCTCGACCTGAAAAACGTGAGGGTGGGGCATGCCGACCTGTTCATTGCCGTCACACCCTATGAGACGACTAACGTGCTGGCGTGTGCCCTTGCCAAAAAACTGGGAACAAAAAAGACGGTGGCACGCATCGACAATTATGAGTTCCTGTCGCAAGACCATCAGGAATACTTCACGCAAATGGGTATCGATGACCTGATTTATCCCGAATATCTCGCTGCCGCCGAGATGCGCAACGCACTGCGACGCACATGGGTGCGCAACTGGTTTGAACTGATGGACGGCGAACTGATTGTGGTGGGTGTCAAACTGCGTGAAAATTCGCAAATCGTGGGCAAGCAATTGCGGGAAATCACCAGCGTGTCGCGTTCGTTCCATGTCGCGGCCATCAAGCGCAACCGCGAAACCATCATCCCTCGTGGCGATGACCGTATCATGGCCAACGATATCGCCTACATTGCAACCACACACGACCACATCGACGAGTTGGTCGAAATCTGCGGCAAGGTGTCCATCAATGTTGAGAAGGTGCTGGTGGTGGGAGGTAACAGCATCGCCGAACAACTGGCGCTCATGCTGAAAGGCCATTACCGCGTGAAAATCATTGAAGAGGATCTGGACCGATGCCAAGAATTGGCAGCCCGACTGCCCGACAGCAACGTGGTGCATGGCAGCGCGCGCGACATCGACTTGCTCGAGGAAGAAGGCATCAGCGACTACGATGTGTTTGTGGCGCTGAGCAACAGCAGTGAGGCAAACATCCTGGGATGCATGATGGCCAAGGAGCATGGAGTGGCCAAGACCATTGCCGAGGTCGAGGACCTGCAGTTCATCAACGAGGCCGAGGCATTGAACATAGGCACAATCATCAACAAGAAACTGCTGGCGTCGAGCCGCATTTTCCAGATGATGCTTGATAACGACAAGAGTACTTCCAAGTGCCTGGCTCTGGCCGATGCCGAGGTGGCCGAGTTGGTGGTCAAGGAAGGCTCAAAGGTGACAAAACGTCCAGTGAAGGACGTGAAATGGCCCGCCGACGTGACACTGGCTGGACTGGTCAGGGACGGCGAGGGTCAACTGGTGACGGGCGACACCTGTCTGCGTGCAGGTGACCATGTGGTGGTATTCTGCTTATCGGGAGCGATATTGAAGATAGAAAAAGTGTTTAATTGATGCGCAAAAAGCTTACACGCAAGATTAATTATCCCATTGTTCTGCGAATGCTGGGATGGTTGCTCATGGTCGAGGCCATGTTCATGTTTTTGCCCATGGTGGTGGCGTGGTACTACGAAGAAATGGATACCGCGTTTGCGTTCTTGGTCACGGCAGTCCCCTCCTTGCTGATAGGCTCACTGATGGCTTACCGCATCAAGCCTTCGAGTTCGTCGATGAACAAGCGCGAAGGGTTGCTTCTCACCTCATCGGTGTGGTTGGTGTTTTCGTTCTTTGGAATGATACCTTTCTTGCTGACGCACTCGCTGCCCAGTGTGACCGATGCATTTTTCGAGACCATGGCGGCATTCACAACCACGGGTAGCACTGTCATTCGCGATGTGGAGTCGATTTCGCATGGTATCCTGTTCTGGCGTTCCCTCATGCAGTGGCTGGGTGGCATGGGAATCATCCTGTTCACGCTCGCGGTCTTGCCCATGCTCAATTACAAGGGCGGAATCACCTTGTTCAATGCCGAGGTGACCGGTATCACGCACGAGCGGTTGCGGCCACGCGTCAACCAGACGGCCAAGGGCTTGTGGATGGTTTATATGAGCCTGACAGTCTTGCTCACACTGTTGTTGTTGCCTGTGATGGGGGGCTTTGACTCTTTGTGCCATGCCCTGAGCACGATGTCGACTGGAGGCTACTCGACCAAGAATGCGGGAATCGACCACTGGAACTCCATCTATGTGACTGTGGTTGTGATGTTGTTCATGTTTTTGGGCGGAGTGAATTTCTCTCTCATTTTCATGGCGTCGACAGGCAGGTTCTCAAGGATATGGAAGTCGGATGTGTTCAAGTGGTACTTGAAATTCATCTTCATTTGTTCGGCAATCATTGTGGCGAGAATGGTCTATGCGGGATTCTGCGACAATAACACAGAGCGCATCATGTATGCGGTTTTCGATACCATCTCGGCAATCACTTCGACGGGTTTCTCGACCGAGCCCTATGAGGAGACGGGAGAGTTTATCGGCATTGTGCTCATGTTCGTGATGTTTTTTGGTGGCATGGCTGGCTCCACGTCGGGAGGTGCCAAACTCGACCGATTGATTGTGTTGAACAAGAGTTGCAAGAACGAACTTTATCGCGTGTTGCACCCCAACTCGGTTTCGGCCATCCGGATCGACAACAAGGCATTGCCGCAGTCCCGTGTGAACACGGTGGTTTTGTTCTTGGCCATTTTTATGTTCATTATCATGGCGGTGGCGTTGGTGTTGACATTGTATGGAATTCCCATGTTCGATGCCATGTTCACTTCCATGTCGGCCTTGAGCAATGTGGGACTGGGGTATGGTGTGACAGGAGTCGGCGGTTCGTGGGCTTCGTTGCCCGATCCCACGAAGTGGCTGCTCGCCTTCGAGATGATGGTGGGCCGCTTGGAATTATTCACCGTGCTGGTGCTGTTCACCCGTTCCTTCTGGCTGAAAGACTGACCCAGGGCCAAAGAATTTACTTTTTTGAATTTTTTGCCGGAAAAATTGTTTACAATTGAAAACTTTGTTGTAATTTTATCGGCTGAATTCGTTATCACTCAATCGTTATGACCAAAGAATCTTTCAATCCCGATATCACCACCATCACCGAGAGTGAGGAGTACAAGAGAAGTCTCGCTGAACAAAGTGCGGCCGATCGCGAAAAGATGACCCGTTGGCAGCGGTTCACGGCCTTCTTCAAGAATGGCCGCACCCGCTTTGCGATGGGCGTGATACTTCTGTTTTTGGGGATTTACTTGCTCATCAGTTTTGTCTCGTTCCTCACCGGCGCCGGTGCACGCGACCAGAACTATGTTGCCACACGTGGCGTGATAGAGAACGCCCAAATGCCCGAACAGACGCAAAATGCCGGCGCGGTTGTGGGTGCCACATTGAGCAACTTCCTCATTGCCGATGGTGTGGGAATCGCCGCATTCATCCTCGTGCTGTGGTGTTGCACCATTGGCTGGCGCATGGTGCGCAAGGGTAAGAAAGTGCATTTTTTCTCCTATACCTTGGTGTCGCTGTTCAGTATCTTCACCTTGTCGATGATAGTGGGTGCTTGCACCTATGGCAGCAATCTGACTTTTTTCCCACTTGGCGGTGCCTTCGGTTACTATGCCAACAAGTGGTTGCTGGGACTGGTGGGGATTTATGGCATGATAGCCGTGAACATCATCATCTTGATGTTGTGGGGCAT
>CACZNP010000025.1 GCA_902782545.1 uncultured Bacteroidales bacterium | reverse complement strand
CGTTCACAGTGCCATCTCCCCCAATGGCTATCACACAATGGGCTCCGCTGGCGACGGCCTGTTGCGCCATGTCATGTGCATGGCCGGGGTACTCGGTGAAAGCCACCGATACGTCCATGGCATCATGGTCGAGTTGGTTCTCGATGAGCCGCGGCAATTTTTCCTTGTTACCGGTGCCCGAGATGGGGTTGATGATGGCCAGTACCTTTTTTTTCATGTTTGAGATGATTGTTTTGGCAAAGTTACACAATTTTGAATACATGCAAAATGTCCAAACCCGAAATAATTCATCCTTGTCCCATGCCGCGTTGTTCATTCGTTGTGTAATTCGCAGTTGTTTTGTATATTTGTGCCACAAAAACCAATAATCATTGAATCGTTATGAACAAGATTAGTGTGAATTTGCTGACCAACGTCGTGCTGCTTTTGGCAGGCGTGTTGCTGATCGTGTTTCATCAGATGCCCGATGTGTTCAGTTGGGTGGCGCGCATCTTTGGTGCTCTGTTCCTGTTGCCATCGGTGGCCTATTTGCTGATGGTTGCCTTCCGTCACGCAGGATCCCGTACGGGTACCGACTATATGGGCACGTTGCCTGCAGTGGGCGGATTGTGTTTTGGTGTGCTCATGTTGGCGCGTCCCGTCATGTTCGAGGGTATACTTAGCATACTCATGGGCGTGTTGTTGTTGGCATTGGGATTGTTCCATGTCGTTTACTTGCTCCTGTCGTGGCGCACCCTTGAAGTGAAAGCGTGGTATTTGGTGTTGCCGCTGGTGGTGCTGGTGTATGGATTGCTCATCCTGACAGTGGATCGTGTGCGGCAGAATGTGCCGATGGCTGTGCTGCTGGCCGGGGTGTCGTTGTTGCTGTTCAATTTCACCAGCCTGCAGGAATATATGGCTGAGAGGCGTGCGCGTCGGCGTGGAGCACTCGATGTGGCCGTGCCGGCCGATGAGTCGAAAAGTGAAGCGGCCGACGATCAAGAATGACACACGTTATTCGCCTGATAAAGAAAAAACTGCCTCAGTGACAACTGAGGCAGTTTTCGATTGATTCCAAAAGATTTTATCAGCCCAGATATGCCTTGAGCAATTTGCTCTTTTGGCCTTTGAGCCGTCGGATGGCTTTCTCCTTAATTTGGCGCACGCGCTCGCGCGTGAGGTCAAACTTTGCGCCAATCTCCTCAAGGGTCATTTCTTGGCAACCAATGCCAAAAAACATTTTGAGGATGTCGCGCTCGCGGGGATTGAGTTGGTCGAGTGCCCGATTCACCTCTTTGGAAAGTGACTCTTGGTTGAGCGACGAATCGGCCATGGGGCTGTCGTCGTTAGGCAACACATCGAGCAGGCTGTTGTCCTCGCCGTCGACAAATGGCGCGTCGACCGACACATGGCGTCCCGACACTTTCATGGTGTCGCTGATTTTGTCCACGGGAACGTCGAGTTGCTCAGCGAGTTCCTCGGCGCTGGGGCGGCGCTCATGCTCTTGCTCAAAGCGCGAAAGTGCTTTCCCGATTTTGTTGAGCGAACCCACCTGGTTGAGCGGCAAGCGCACAATGCGCGACTGCTCGGCGAGTGCCTGCAAAATCGACTGTCGAATCCACCATACGGCATAGGAGATAAACTTGAAACCGCGCGTTTCGTCAAACTTCTGTGCTGCCTTAATCAGGCCCAAATTACCCTCATCGATCAAGTCGGGCAGACTCAATCCTTGGTTTTGATACTGCTTTGCGACAGAAACAACGAAACGAAGATTTGCGCTGACGAGTTTATCGAGAGCTGCTTGGTCACCTTGGCGAATGCGTTGAGCCAACTCAACTTCCTCGTCGACGGTAATCAGTTCTTTACGACCGATTTCCTGCAAGTACTTGTCGAGCGACGCGCTCTCGCGGTTGGTGATGGATTTTGTGATTTTGAGTTGTCTCATCTACTTTTAGAATACAATAAGCGTGCAAAGTTAAAGAAAAAAAATCACTCTCGCAAATTTAAAATGCAACTATCGTGCCAAAATTTTTTTGACTGCTGAAAAATGGGCAGAACCATGATTTCTGCCCATTTTGTTGTTTTGCGCTGACCCGTTTGTCACTCGGCGTCGCTCAGGTCGACGGCGTAGTACACCTTTTTACCTGTCGGGTAGAGTCCGGTGATGAACATCACCTTGTCGGCGTCGCTGGCGCGCATGATTTGGTTGTAGATGTTCTCCACATCATCGCGGCTGTTGACCGGCACATTGTTGATGTCGGTGATGACAAAGCCATCCTTGATGCCTGCGTTCTTGAACTTCCCGGCTTTCACACCCACCACTTTAAGTCCTTGCGAGATGGCAAGGTCTTGTTTCTCTTGGTCGGTGAGTTCGCTGAAAGCGCATCCCAGCGACATCACATCACTGTTCTTGGTCAGTTTGGTGTCGCCCTGATTGTTCTTGAAGGTGACCGTTGTGGTCTTGAGTTTGTTGTCGCGGTAGTATTTCACCTCGGCCTTGTCGCCCGGACGCAGTTTGTTCATCTGCTCCTGCATTTCGCCGCTGTTTTTCACCTCGGCCCCATTGAGCCCAACGATCACATCGCCTTCCTCGAGGCCGGCTTCCTTGGCAGCACTGCGGTCATTCACCTTGGCCACATACAATCCGTTGACGGTTGCAGTGATTTTGTTTTCCTTGGCCATGTCGGCATCAAGTTCCTTGTATTGAATACCCAGGACGGCGCGTTGCACAGTTCCGTATTGCTTGATGTCGGTGACCACTTTTTTGACGGTGTTGCTGGGCACGGCAAACGAGCAGCCGCTGTAGTTGCCGGTCTGAGAATAAATCATGGTGTTGATGCCAATGAGTTCGCCGGCAGTGTTGACCAGGGCTCCACCCGAGTTGCCGGGATTCACGGCGGCATCGTGCTGGATAAACGCTTTGATGCCGGCATTGCTGCTGTCGCTCAGGCCGCGTGCCTTTGCGCTGATGATACCAGCCGTTACCGTGCTGTTGAAACCAAATGGATTGCCTACGGCGACAGCCCATTCGCCCACTTTCACGGCATCGCTGTTGCCAAAGGTGGCGGGATGCAGGTCTTTGGCATTGATTTTGATCAGGGCGATGTCGGTTTTGTCGTCGGTGCCAATCACTGTGGCGTTGAAGGTGCGGTCATCATTCAGGGTCACCTCGAGTTTTTCTGCTCCATCAATCACGTGGTTGTTGGTGACAATATAGCCGTCGGCACTGATAATCACGCCCGAGCCCATTCCCTTGGGTTGTGGCTTGGAGTCGCTTTTGGGTTGTTGCTGTTGTTGCCGGCGCTGGCCATTTCCGAATCCGAAGCCCGGTCCAAAGAAGAACTCAAACGGATCGATGTCGCCACCCTGGAAGTATTGTTGCTGTCGAGGTGTGGCAAAACTCTTGATGGACACCACCGAGTTGATAGTGCTCTCGGCCACGCTGGTAAAGTCCTTGCTCAAGTCGGGCGTGCGAACGGCAGCGCTCACAAACCCATTCTCGTCGGTCACTGTGTTTTTCCCAGGAATGAATGTGTCGATTACATCCACCCCAGCACTCTTGAGTGCCGTTGTTGCCATCAATGTGGCTGCCGATCCCACAATCGATGCGCTAATCAGCAAGATGGCAAGTTTACTGTCTTTTTTCATAAGCCTATTTGTTAAAATGTTGTTGATTTTAAAATTTTCAATCGTTAAAATTAACTTTTCAAAAGTTGTGCCAAAAGTACAGATAAAAACGACAAAAACAATACCATCGGTGCATGTTTTAAACTAAATTAAGCATCGCACCGATGGTTTTTAACTTGTTTAGCAATTGCCAAACGATGAGTGTCACATTTGACGCAGTAATGGCAGTATGCGGTTCACCATTTCCATGCGGTTGATGTTGTTGCGGGTGGAGAACATCAGGAAGATGATCTCGCGGGAAGGTATCTTGCCGGCATAGATGGTGAATCCGCCATTGTCGCCTGTGTGGTAGACGACCGCATCGCAATCGGGCAACTGCTGGATGAAAAAGCCGTAGCCGTAACCCGTGTGGGGTTGATAGCCGTAGTTTGCTCCTTCGGGGATGGCAATTGCAGGTGTATAGGCACGTCGCAGCATGTCGGGGCTCACAATCTTTCCCTCTCGCAATGCCCGCTCCCACAAGGCAAACTCGCGAATGGAGGTGTATAGTCCACCATCGGCTTTGGTGGCAAAGAACGTCTCCTCATCGTAGTCAAATTCCACATATTTCTGCAACGAGTCGTTCCACTCATAGCCATGCGCCATGTGTGGGATGGTGCGCCCGGCTTCGAAGTAGGAAGTGTGGTCCATGCCTGCAGGTTCCAGCAGATGTTGTTTCACATAGGTTTCGAAATCAGTCCCTGTCACTTCGGGCACAATCTGGTAGATGAGTTGGAACGTGGGATTGATGTACTCATATTGTGTGCCTGGCTCAAAATTCAGGTGATCCAGTGTGCTGATGTATTGTGCCGATGCCACATCGGTGGCATGAAGCACGAAGTCGCGGTTCTCGCGGGAGCGCGCGTCGGGGATGCCCGATGTGTGCGACAGGATATGGTGCAATTTCACACTGTCGAGCAGGGTCGATGGCCATTTCGGGAAAAACTTGTGTAAGGGGTCGTTGAGGCTGATGCGTCCGTGCTCAGCCAGTTGCAGAATGGCCATGGCGGCAAACTGCTTCGACACCGATGCGATGCAGAAGTTGGTCTCCGGTGTCACGGGTTCATGGGTTTCCATGTCGGCCAGGCCGTAGCACTTTTCCAGCAGAACGCTGTCGCCCTGCATGATGAGCACTGCTGCCCCAGGGGCATCGGCTGGGAACTGGGTCCCGATAATCGAGTCCACTTGTTCACTCAAGTTGTTCATCTCACCCTTGTTATGTGTGCAGGCGGCCAGCACCATCGCAGCCACGGCACAAAAAATTGCTATTCTTTTCATCATGTCGCAAAATTAATGATTTCTGTGAGAAGTACCACCTCTTTTTTATGGAATTGCCAAAAATAAACTCAAAGTGCCGACATTCATCTCAGTCGGTCGGTGGCAGTCGCGACGACTCAGATTTGACCAATTGGCAAAAAATAGTTATTTTTGCCGGGCGAAAACGAAACAAGCAGTAGGGTGGCTTGTCGCTCGTCACCTGGCAACGGGTATCGAGAGGAAAGTCCGGGCAACACAGAGCATCACATTTCTTAACGGGAAACTGTGGGTGACTGCAGAGTTCAAGGTGACAGAAAACAACCGCCGCGCGCTCCCGTGTGGGGCAGTGCGGTAAGGGTGAAAAGGCGGGGTAAGAGCCCACCGGGCGCGGTGGTGACACCGTGTGCCGCACCACTTGTGAGTTGCAAGGTCAAGTATACCGGCATCTAAGGGCTGCTCGTCCATTGCCGGGGGGTAGACTGCTATACCGGCGCAGCAATGCGTCGGACAGATAAATGACAGGCGGCCACCTTGTGTGGCTACATAACCCGGCTTATAGCCCTACTGCTTTTTTATTAATAATGAATCAATGAGTTGACGGGTTGCTCCATTCTTCTAATCACAATCACCAATGACCTACGCCGAAACAATCGATTGGCTCTATGGCCGGCGCGCCAGTTATGAACGGCAGGGTGCCTCGGGCTACAAGCCGGGGCTTGCCACCAGCCAAGCACTTGATGAACTGTTTGGTTTTCCTCATCGCAGATATCCTGTCATTCATGTGGCAGGCACCAATGGCAAGGGTTCGGTGTCGCATTTGCTGGCTGCTGTCCTGCAAAGTGCCGGTTACAGGGTGGGGTTGTACACCAGTCCGCATTTTGTGGATTTCAGGGAACGCATCCGTGTGGATGGGCGCATGATCAGCCGTCAGGCAGTGATGGGATGGATGCAGCGTTACCTCCGCAGTGATTTCAAGGACGAGCCTTCGTTTTTCGAACTGACTTCGACCATGGCTTTTGATTATTTTGCTCGGCAGAAGGTAGATGTGGCCGTGGTGGAAGTGGGGTTGGGAGGACGTCTCGACAGTACGAACATTGTCACTCCAGTGGTGAGCGTTATCACCAATGTTTCGCTCGACCACACCGATATGTTGGGCGACACGCTGGGCCAGATTGCCACCGAGAAAGCCGGCATCATCAAGCCCGGCGTGCCTGTGGTGCTGGGCGAGGGCGAGGTGCTTGAGGTGCGCAGTGTGGTGACTGCCCGGGCTGCCGAATTGCACGCACCGCTCACCGTGGCCAGCGATGTGCCGCAGGTGTCGCATGCTGTTCATGTGGGTGATGCGCTATTGTTGTCGACGACCGAATACGGCGAGGTGCGATGCCAACTCACGGGCGATTATCAGTCGAGAAATGCCAACACAGTGCTGACCGTCGTCGATGTGCTCAGGCGACAGGGATTTGGCATCGGCCGTGAGGCCGTGGTGCAAGGTTGTGCCCGGGTGTGTTCCATGACGGGATTGATGGGGCGCTGGATGCAAATAGCCGAGCGCCCGCTCACCATTGCCGACTCGGGACACAACGTGGCGGGGCTGTCGCAAGCCATGTCGCAATTGTTGGCCACTCCGCACAGAGTGTTGCACATTGTGTTCGGTATGATGGGTGATAAGGATGTGCCCCACATCTTGCCCCTGTTGCCACGCGAAGCCCGGTATTATTTCACACAAGCCTCGACTTCGCGTGCCATGTTGGCCGAGGCATTGCGTGCGCAAGCCGCCTCTTTCGGCCTCGATGGCAAGGCGTTTCCTGATGTGGTCAGCGCTTATCGCGCTGCGCGCCGCGCGGCACATCCCACCGACGATGTGGTGTATGTGGGGGGGAGCATGTACGTGTTGGGCGAATTGTTTGCCGCACTCAAAAAATGAAGAATCCTGCCACTCCAGCCAGCACGATGACCAAGATGGGGTGGATGCGCGTGAAATAGACGAAGCAGAACGATGCCACACAAATCAGGGTGGTGATGATGCGCTCTGTGGTCTCGTAGCCAAAATTCTCACTGTTCATCAGCAGCAAGGCGGCACTGGCTATCAGCCCCACCACCACCGGCCGCAAGCCTGTGAAGGCTCCCTTGATCACTGCGCTGTCCTTGTGTCGCCGGATGTAGTGGCTGGCGAAAAGCACCAGCAGGAATGGCGGCAACACCACCGTGACGGTTGCCACCACAGAGCCCCACACGCTGCCAGTGACCACATAGCCGATGTAGGTAGCGCTGTTGATGCCGATGGGGCCGGGTGTCATTTGTGATACAGCCACGATGTCG
>CACZNP010000024.1 GCA_902782545.1 uncultured Bacteroidales bacterium | reverse complement strand
CCGAGATTCGAACTCGGGATACGCTTTTGACGTATACACGCTTTCCAGGCGTGCCTCTTCAGCCACTCGAGCATCACTCCATTGCCTTTAGGCGGCGCAAAGGTACGAAAATAATTCATACCGAACAATGAATGACGAATTATTTTTTGCGGTCACTCGGCAGGCTCAGAATAATTGATGAGATACACGTGACGGGTGGCACGGGTGAGGGCCGTGTAGAGCCAGCGGTGAAAGTCCAGGGTCACCATGGCCTCGGGCAGGATGGCACCCATGTCGATCAGCACGTTGCTCCACTGGCCGCCCTGTGCCTTGTGGCAGGTGACGGCATAGGCAAACTTCACCTGCAGGGCGTTGAAATAGGGATGTTGCTTGAGGGCTTTGTAGCGGGCACGCTTGTCGCCGGGCAACTCGGCCATGACACCGTCAAAGAGTTGCTCGCTCTGCTCGCGCGACAATGCCGGGGAGTCGCTCAACAGGGCGTCGAGCACGATTTTCACATCCATCTCCAGGTGGTCGTGGTCGGGGAACTCCACCGTGACGTTGGCAAAGCGCAGTCCGTAGCGCCACTCCACATCGCCCCACACACGCGTGACGCGGCACACGTCGCCGTTGGCAATGAAGTCCATCTGCTCATAGTCTTCGGCCCAGTGGTAATTGTTCTTGGCCACGAGCAGCATGTCGCCGCTGGTGAGCAGGTCCTCGCGATAGAGGATGCGGTTGCGGATGCCGGTGTTGAACAAGGTGGCACGCTTGTTGCTGCGCGTCACCACAATGGTCTGGTCCATGCCGTCGCGGTCGTAGCAGTCGCTCAGCGTTTCCATGAGCCACTCGCTCGTCACGGTCTCGATGTCGGGCCAGTGGGCCAAGTCCAACTGCGGGCGCGTGAGCATTTCCTGCTCCATGGACTGGCGCAACAGTGTGGCATTGTGCAGGATGCCCGATTCCTGTGCCTGGCGAGCCACCTGGCGCAAGAAAACTTGGTAAACCGTGAGTCCATAGCCCTGCAGCAACGGCACCTGCAAGGCCGGGCTGGTGGCCTGCCCCACGGGGGGCAACTGTGCGGCATCGCCCAGCAACAGCAGGCGGCAACCCGCACCGCTGTAGACGTAGGTGATGAGGTCGTCGAGCAACCGTCCTGTACCAAAGACGGCACCGCCATCGGCAGCGCCGTTGGCAATCATCGAGGCCTCATCCACAATGAACAGGGTGCCGGTGTGCTTGTTCTCGGCCAGCGAGAAACTGTCGCTGCCGTAGTTTTGCTGGCGGTAAATCTTGCGGTGGATGGTGTAGGCCGCATGGCCCGAATAATCGGTGAAAATGTGCGCCGCGCGCCCGGTGGGCGCCAGCAACACACTGGGATGGTGGCGGCTGGCCAGCGTCTTGACAATGGCACCGGTGAGCGACGTCTTTCCCGTGCCGGCATATCCATTGAGCACCATCACCGCGCGCTCCTCGGTGCTGAGCACAAACCGTCCCATCGCCACAATGAACACCAACTGGTCCTCGTTGGGCGAATAGGGCAAGTGCGACATCACCTCAAGGGCAAAATCGCGCACCGGCTCATCTTGGTTGTCGATGATGGTTGCCATGAAAACTGTGGGGAGGATGGGTTATTTGGGCATGAAGCGCGAGTGGTCGTCGGGCGGGGTGGACTTGTGGTTGTGGCGGCTCCACTCGCCACGCACGCTGCTCTCGATGTCGTGCAACTTGCGCACGCTCTCCTCGATGGTGTCGTCCACGGCACGGTCAACGATGACGTTGAACTCAAACGGCAACAGCGCCACAATGCCGGTGATGAGGGCCAGGATGAGGATGCCCACGCTCAACTTGTAGCCGATGCCCACACCAATCACCGCAAACCCTTGCCCCAAGTCATCGCCTGGGGTCACCTCGGGAGCATGGACCAGCGCAATCTCATAGGATTGTCCCAACCGTACGAAATAGGCCACGCACAGCGCCGTCAGCACGATCGAGATGACGGTCCACCAGTGCTTTTTCAGGCAGTTCAGGCCAATGGCCAGGAAACACGCGATAAACGGGAACAACCCCTTGAACAGGGAGTAGGCGCTGAATGACTGCGAGATGGTGCCGGCCGTGAACTCAAAGCCCGTGATACTGCCTTGGAACGAAATGTTGTAGAACGGCAAAAAAGCGTAGCAAATCAGAGCAAGGGCCAGCAATATGTTGGTGATCGGTTTCATGCAAATGGCGAAAAAGTTAGTTTACCGATGGCGAAATTAATAAAAAAACGGGCAAAGTCCGATATCGGACTGCCTGTTTTTGCACTATTTTAGATTTTTTCAGCCGCTTTTGGAAGTCTGTCCAACCCCCGAAAACCGGGGTCACAACTGCGCCGAAGCATCGTCGGCAACGGGCGAGACGGTGGCCAGCACCTGTTCGCGGAACATGGCGTCGGTCTTGAGGCGCTCGTAGGCCTTGCGCGAGGCCCCCTGGTGCGACTCTTTCTTGCTGTAGCCCGTGGAGTCGGCGGCAAACACCCCACCCAGCAACACGGCGGTTTTGAACACGGGGTTGTTGTCGCGGTCGTTATAGGTGTCGACCAACTCAAACTCGATGTTCACATGGAACTTTTGCGTCCACTCGATGAGACGCGATTTGTAGTTCTGCTCGGTGTTGACCAGCGAATTGAGGTCGAAGTGGTCGCGGATGATTCGCTCCACGACAAACTTGCGGCATGCCTGGTAGCCACGGTCCAAATAGATGGCGCCCACCAGGGCCTCGACGGCGTTGCCGTTGATGTAGGAATTGTGCGACGACGAGTGCGACGAGGCGCGCACATGGGAGTCGAGGTGCAGGGAGCAGCCCACACGGTTCAGGCTCTCGCGCTGCACAATCTTGGCGCGCATCGAGGTGAGGAATCCCTCATGCTTGGTGGGATACTGGTGATACAGATAGTCGGCCACCACCAGGTCGAGAACAGCATCGCCCAGATACTCCAGGCGCTCATTGTTGGCCCAGTGACCATCGGGCAACTGCACCGGCTTGCTGCGGTGGACAAATGCCAGTTGGTACAAGTCGATGCGATGGGGGTAAAACCCAGTGATGCGATGAATAAAAACATAAAGCTCCTTATCCTTGACGAAAAGGAGCTTTATGAGTGATATGACATCGCCGAATACCATAGTCCTTGTTCAATGGCGTGTGGAACTATGGCCTGCGGTCACTTGACATACTTCTTGACAATGATGCTGGCGTTGTGACCGCCAAAACCAAAGGTGTTCGACAAAGCAATGTTCACCACACGCTTTTGTGCCTTGTTGAACGTGAAGTTCATCCTGTAGTCCAGGTTCTCGTCTTCGTCGCCATCGGCATGGTTGATGGTGGGCGGAACGATGTCCTCCTGGCAAGCCTTGATGCAGAACAACGCTTCCATGGCGCCGGTGGCACCCAGCATGTGTCCGGTCATCGACTTGGTGGAACTGATGTTCATCTTGTAGGCATGCTCACCGAAGACGTCGGCAATGGCCTTGGCCTCGCTGGGATCGCCCACAGGAGTTGACGTGCCGTGAACATTCACATAGTCCACGTCCTCGGGACGGATGCCGGCATCGTTCAGGGCGCGCTGCATCACCAACTTGGCTCCCAACCCCTCGGGGTGAGTGGCCGT
>CACZNP010000023.1 GCA_902782545.1 uncultured Bacteroidales bacterium | reverse complement strand
CGGGGCCGCTTTCTCGCGTTTGCGGATGCAAAGGTACAACCTTTTTCCGAACCGCCAAAACTTTTCGGCACTTTTTTTCAAAAAAAAACGCATTTTCCCGTTTTTTCAGCCCCGACGGGGCGGAAAAACGGCCCGGAACAGGGGGAAACGGCGCAAAAACCACCGGAAACGGTGGTTTTCCAAAAAAAGCCAACATTCGAGCCCCCGCACGCCCCCGCCCCGCGGCGCGGACGCCGAAAGGGACGCCAAGCCGACGCGCACACACCAACCGGCCCACGGGCCGCATCCCGGCAAGGCCGCGGGCCATGTCCCAACCGGGAAGCAGCATATATATATTATATAATAAGGTGGAAATGGGCGATATTTGGCGCAATTTTGTAATTTTGCGCTATGAGAACGAAATTTTTGATGATGGCGGCAGCAGTGGCGCTTGCCGGATGCAGAACAATGAATACCGAAACCCGACTCCAACCCGTAGTGATAGACCGCACCGACGAGGTGACTGCATACTATCCACAATTCACCAGCATTGACCTGGTGTGCGAGACCATGCCGCCAAAAAGCGACAGGCACGTGATCTTTTGTGCCGAGGCGGCATTCACGCATGCCCTCCTCGACCATTTCGAGCACACCAACATCGATGGCGACCATGTGTCGGGCGGCAAGCGGTGGACAGGTGCAAAATGCAAGGACAACAGCGGCGCCTTTATATATTATAATAAGGTGGAAAGCGGCAAAAGCATCTGGCGGTTTGTCCGTGGCGATTACAATGGCGCTTTGGACGAGGCGGCCGCCAACGGAGGCATGGGTTTCGGCCAGGCCCTGATAGTATACAACGGAGAGCGCATCACCCCCTTGTGGCGCAAGGGAAACAACCATTACCGCGCTTTGTGCGAGCGCAACGGACGACTATGCATTGTGGATTCGCGCACGAGTGTCGACTACGATGAGTTCGTGAACCAGTTGATGCGCTATGGCGTGACACATGCCTTATACCTGGACATGGGCAGCGGATGGAACCACTCTTGGTGGCGTGATGCACAAGGAACCGCACACGACATTCACCCGTGGATAGAGAAGTGCCGGTTTTGCACCAACTGGATTGCGTTTGTCTTGGAATAAATACGAGATGTCCCTCACTTCTTCCGGGAGGGCTTGTCGTCGGGAAAACGGTCGGGGTATTCCAACGCTTGACGCGGGCGGCAACACGCCCTGACCACGAGCCAAACGCCAAGGGCAATGAACGGTAGGCTGAGCAACTGCCCCTGGTCGATGCCCCATGTGGCGCGCATGCCCACTTCCCAAGGTTCCTGCACGTTTTTCACAAATTCGATGAGGAAGCGCGGCACAAAGATGCCGAGCATGAACGTGCCAAAGATGAGCCCGGGCCGCTCCTGAAGGTTCTTGCGCCAATACATCCACATGCACACAGCGAAGATGAGCAAGTAACACAATGCCTCATAGATCTGCGTGGGATGGCTTGGCGCCGTGAACACTGGCTCGGCGCCATTCATATAGGCGTTGATGTTGCTGATAAACGAAAATCCCCACGGCAAATCGGTCGGTGCACCGTAAATCTCATGGTTCATGAGGTTGCCAAACCTGATGAGCGCAGCCACCAACCCCACCGGTACAACAATGCGGTCAAGCACCCAGAGCGGACTGCGATGCGTCACATAACGGCTGAAGAACAACAATGCGATGAGGATGGCCAGCACACCACCATGGCTGGCGAGCCCACCCTGCCACACCTTGGGAATCTCGGTCAAGTGCTGCGAATAGTAACTCCAATCGTAGAAAAAAACATGTCCCAGCCTTGCACCCACAATGGTGGCAACCACCACATAGATAAACAGTGTGCCCACCCACTTTTCGGGTGCGCCTTCATGCTTGAAGATGCGGTAAACCACCTCATATCCAAACAAAAAGCCAATGGCAAACATCAAGCCATACCACCTGATGGAAACAAAACCACTATAGAGTTCCGGACTTGCGGTCCAGGTTACGAAATCAAGCATATCGCATTTTTATCTTTATTGCAAGGCAAAGTTAATACAAAAAAGTGAAACCATTAAACTTTGGCACAGTTTTTGGGTCTTTATGAAAAAATCGGAAAACAGAAGATGAATTTGACTACAAAACAACTTACCAGCCTCATTGCCGCTGCCGTTGTGGCCGTCCTGACCGTGGCATGGATGTGGTTGGGGGCCACCACTATTCTACATGGGCGCACCGTGATAGGCCCCAATGAACTCAAGGCCCTTGACCCCGGCAACGAGGGCATCAACATCGTGGTGTCCCAGCCCTGGTTCAACGACAGTGTGCTGGTGTTCAACATCGGCAAGCCGTCGAAGAACCGTGATTTTGACCGCCTGGATGCCACGCGCTGCCTGCTACAGTGCGCCCAGAGTTTGGAAAATCACGACTACAAACGCCTTTACCTGGCCAATGACTGGAAACGAATGTACTACATCAACAGCGACGACGTGAAATCGCTGGGTCAGCGCTACCGCAACGGCGACACATGGAACAATGCGTTGCTCTACGTGGAACTGTCGGAAAGCGTTCACACCTTGAACGACTCTATCGCCTTCAAACACGATGACGGCCTGATGCGCGCCATCAATAATTTGGGCAACTGGAACACGATGATGGGCAACCTGATGAGATGATGCAAGCAACAAGATGACCCATATATGAAATCTTTGTTGTAATTTTGCAGCATGAATTGCGAGAAAGGTAAAATCTGCGTCTTTGGCGCATCGAGCAACCGCTTGGACAAAGCCTACACCGAAGCCGCTCACGAACTGGGCACCCTGATGGCCCAGCGTGGGTGGGGTTGCGTGAACGGCGGCGGCGCCATGGGACTGATGGGTGCGGTGAGCGACGGCGTGATGGATGCCGGCGGACATGTCACCGGCATCATTCCCAAGTTCATGGTTGACAATGGCTGGTGCCATAGCCGCCTTGACGATGTGGTGGTGACAGCCGACATGCACCAGCGCAAAGAATTGATGCTTCAATCGTCTCAGGCAGTGATTGCCCTTCCGGGAGGGCTGGGGACGCTCGAAGAATTGCTGGAGGTGCTCACCTGGCGGCAGTTGGGCCTCGTTTCCCTGCCCGTGGTGTTGCTCAACACCAACAATTTCTTCTCCCCGCTGGAGCAACTGTTCCAGCAATGCGTGCAACAGCAATTCATGAAACCCTCGCACTGCAATCTGTGGGCACTCGCACCAACTCCCGCAACTGCCCTCGACATCATTGAACGCCTGTTGTCCGACGGTCTGCCGCCGGTCGAAACCAAGAATTGAGTCATGCCCACTGTGCTCACTCCCATACCCTCAACCGCCGACAGCGTCAACACCGACAGCGTGGCCGACGCCTACTACGCTCCGCAATACCTGCAAAGCGGCTTTCCCGACAGCGTGGGCAACGACACTGCGGTGCAATCCATGAGCACGCTGCCCATGATGGACCCACCCAGTGGCGGCACGGCCCAGGAGTTTGTCTCGTCGCCCTTGCATGATGCCGGTTCCATGTCGCTGATGCTGGCAGGACTGATGCTGGTGGTGGTGAGTTACCGCACGGGATACAAGTACTTGGAGAATTTTTTCCACAACATGTTCTCCACACGCCGCCAGGAAAGCATTTTCGAAGACCGCACTGTGAATGAGACGCGCATCCAGACCGCGCTCATCGTCAACACATGCATCATGGAAGGCCTGATGATGTACTTTGGCATTGCACACTACATGCCCTCACTGGCTGCAAGTTTGCAACAATCCATCACGCTGCATGTGTGTGTTTTTGCTGGCATCGCCCTGTTGTTTTATTTGGCCCAGGTTGTCGCTTACCGCTTAATCGGGTACGTGTTCAGCGACCGCGTCTCCTCTAAATTATGGCTCGACGGATTCAAGGCAAGCCAGTCATTATTGGGCTTGCTGTTGTTTCCTGTCGTAGGGGTTATGCTGCTGAATCCTCACAGTGCAGCCCCACTACTTCGCATAGGCATAACACTATACGGCTTGTCACGATTCGTGTTCATTTGGAAAGGATTTAGAATTTTTTACAGCAATTTCCCATCAATTTTGTATTTTATTTTGTACCTTTGCGCCGTCGAAATCGTACCCTTATTCATCGTTGCGTGGGCAACCGTGAGGGTGTGCGGTTATTTACAATTATAAAAAACTGTTATTGTGAACGTTAAGAAGATTTTAGTCTCTCAACCCAAGCCTTCATCGGACAAATCTCCGTACTACGACCTGGAAAAGAAATTCGGGATTGAGGTCGTGTTTCGTCCTTTTATCAAGATTGAAGGCCTCACCGCCCGTGAATTTCGTCAGTCGAAGATTTCCATCCCTGACTACAGCGCTATCATCTTCACTGCGCGCACGGCCATAGACCACTTTTTCAGATTGTGCCGCGAATTGCGCGTCACCATCCCCGATACCTTGAAGTATTTCTGTGTGAGCGAGACCGTTGCTTTGTACCTGCAGAAGTACATCGTGTATCGCAAGCGCAAAATATTCTATAGCGAGAGTGGACGTGTCGAAGACCTTGTTCCCATCATTGCCAAGCACAACAAGGAAACCTACTTGATGCCCATCAGCGATGTCCACAACGACAAGGCCTCGGTGCTCGATGCCCACAAGGTGAAGTACACCAAGGCAGTGATGTACCGCACAGTGAGCAACGATTTCCAAAAAGGCGAGAACTTTGACTACGACATGCTCATCTTTTTCAGTCCTGCCGGTGTGAAGTCGCTGGTATCGAACTTCCCCGATTATCGCGAGCGCGGCATTCGCATTGGGGCCATGGGGGCCACCACCATCGAGGCCGTGAAAGCCGCCGGGCTGGAACTGGACATCACCACGTCGCACGAGGCGCCATCGATGGCGGCAGCCATCGACCTTTTCCTGACCAAAAACGGTCAGCCGATGCTGACAGCCGTCGAGGAAGAGGATGGCGAAGCCGTCTCACCTGCGTGACACATGACCACCCAAGAGAAATAACAGAGGGAAGTCGACATGACCTTCCCTTTTTTTAGATAATTACAACCCTGTCAGCAATGGCCGACTACCGCTTGAGAAAATGCGAACGCTTGTGCAGCCGCACAGCCATGGACAACCTTTTTGCCCAGGGCCAATCGACCATTGCCTATCCGTTGCGTGCCGTTTACCGTTACCGCGAAAGCGGTGACCATTTCGCACAGATAATGGTGACCATTCCCAAGAAGAAAATCCGCAAAGCCGTACAACGCGTGCTGCTGCGTCGCCGCATACGCGAGAGTTACCGCCTTCATCGCCATGAGTTGCTGAGCCCCACCTTGCTGGCCCGGCAGCAAGGCGTTGATGTGGCATTTATCTATTTGTCGGAAGACGTCCACCCTTACGCTCTCATCGAAACCAAGATGCGCGAACTGCTCACCCGCATTGCTCGGCAATGCCACACCACACCAACCCCATGATGCGCGCAATACTCAACATGGTCAGGCAGGCACTCGTGTGGGTTCTCATCCAGCCCATCAAATTCTATCGCCGCTTTATTTCTCCCCTCACCCCTCCTGTGTGCCGTTTTCAGCCCACTTGCAGCCAGTATGCCATCGAAGCCATTGTCAAGCATGGCCCTATCCGTGGATTGTGGCTGGCCGTGAAACGCATCTGCCGCTGCAACCCTTGGGGAGGTAGTGGATATGACCCTGTCCCCTGACCATAAAGTTGTTATGACCCTCGTTGACATCCACACCCACCTGCCCGGCAACCGCAATGCTGTGCTGTCGGTAAACCCGGCGGATTTTTCTCCCGAACCTGGCCAATTCTATTCGGTGGGGTGGCAACCGTGGGAATTACCCCCCCTTGACGCTGCCCATCTCGACATTCTGGCCAATGCCGCCCACCATCCTCAAGTGATAGCGCTGGGCGAGACCGGTTTAGACTCGCTGCGCGGCGGTTCCATGCAATTGCAGCAACAATGGCTGGAGGCTCACATATCCCTTGCCGAGGATGTGGGAAAGCCGTTGGTCGTGCATCTTGTGCGTAGCGCTGCAACCCTCATAGCCTTATGGCGCAAGACGCAGCCCCATCACGTTCCACTTGTGGTTCACGGCATGCGAAGCAATGCCCATGTGGCACGAATGCTGTTGGATGAAGGTTTTTACCTGAGTTTCGGGTGGCGTTTCAACCCGGCCGCCTTGCTCATCACCCCCGAAGAGCGTCTGCTCATCGAAACCGATGACGACCCCACTCACAGCATTCACTCTGTGGCCGCCATCGTTGCCGCCGCAAGGAATACCCACCAAGAGGATATAACAAACACAGCAGCCGTCAATGTGAAACGGCTGCTGCGTGATGCCTCAAAGGTAATGCAGGTGTCCTGAGTGCTCAAAACACCCGTCGATAGGCCACATAGGTGTAGAAACTCGGTGATGGGGAAAGCATGATATATCCGTTGCGATCGTGACCATAATACAAATCTTCGTAGGTGCCATCATAATAGTTGATGTAGAGCCGATGACCGCGCACATCCCAGTCAAAGTCGATAAACGACAGGCCATACGACGAATAGTATGTGTAACGCCCTTTTCCGTCGCGATAAAAATCATATCGCACCACGTCGGAACCGTAAATATCGTATTCTCCATACTGATCCACGCCGTATACCGATTCCCAACTGCCTTCGAACTCAGAGTACCAAGGCTCATCGCGGCATGACGACACAATCATCGCCAACATGGCCATCACAGCAAAGCAGTAAATCTTTTTCATATCAAATCCTCCTATATCTTTTTGTTTGTTTGACAAAAATAGTTCAAAAAAGTTTAAATCCGAAAAAATATACGTGATTTACGACTCAATAGTGACATATTCCGTGCAAAAATCACTACCTTTGCTGAGAATCCAAAAAAAACGACATTATGACCTTTGCACAAAACTGCATGCAGCGCTTTGAAGAAACCGTTGTGTTGTACCACCGCACCGACGACGTGGATGCGACGTTGGTCAACCCATACCCTGTGGGCGGTATAGATCACACACTGGTTGCCAAGAACTGGATAGACGATGTGCAGTGGCACCTGGAAGACATTATCCGTGACCCTGATATTAACCCCGAAGAGGCACTGGCGCTGAAACGCCGCATCGACAAGTCGAACCAAGACCGCACCGACTTGGTAGAGGAAATCGACAGTTATTTCCGTGAACACTTTGCCGGTGTCAACGTGTTGCCCAATGCCACCATCAACACCGAGAGCCCTGCCTGGGCAATTGACCGGCTGTCGATACTGGCACTGAAGATTTACCACATGCGCGAACAGGTTCAGCGGGAAGATGTCGACCAAGAGCACCGGCAACGTTGCGAGGACAAATTACAAATCTTGCTTGAGCAACGCACCGATTTGATCACCGCCATCGACCAACTGCTTGACGACATCTCTGCCGGCCGCAAGTACATGAAGGTTTACCGACAAATGAAGATGTACAACGACCCATCGACAAATCCCATCCTGTATGGCAAAGAATAAAAAAAACGTCCGCACAGTGCTCATCACCCGTTTCTCGGCACTGGGCGATGTGGCGCTGACAATTCCGGTGATTTATCCCGTGTGCAGGGCAAATCCTGATGTGAACTTCGTGCTTGCCACCCAAACGTGGCCTGCCACCATGATGGTCGACGCACCTCACAACCTGACGGTTGTGGACGTGGACGTCAAAGGGCGCTACAAAGGTTTTCGCGGGATGTGGCGCCTGGCCGAAAAATTAAAACGCCATTACAACATCGATGCCATAGCCGACTTGCACAGCGTCATCCGGTCATGGATCATCGACTTTTGGATGCATCTGCACGGTGTCCGCGTGTCCCGCATCGATAAGGAACGGATGGCCCGCCGTGCCCTGGTCAAGCACAAACCGGGTGCCCATGTGACCCCTACCCTGGAACGCTATCGCTTGGTGTTTGAGAAACTGGGGCTTAACGCTCCCAAGAACACGTTTACACGTTTGTTCGATGGGAAGCAATTGCCCACCAGCGCCCTCGTTCCCAAAAAGGGTGAGGATGAGTGCTGGATTGCCGTCTCTCCGTTCTCGGTACACAAAGGAAAAGAGTATTCCCTCAAGCAGATGTACCAGGTGGTGGAACGGTTATCACAACTGCCCAACACCCACATTTTCCTGATGGGTGGGGGTAAAAGCGAGAAACTGGCATTGCGGCCACTGGCCAAGCGTTTCCACAACGTCACCTCACTGGCCGAAATCAAACACGCTTTTCTCGACGAGTTTGCCTTGTTGGGAAAGTGCGATGTGATGTTGTCGATGGACTCGGCCAACATGCACCTTGCCTCGCTCATGGCTGTGCCCGTGGTGAGCGTGTGGGGTGCCACTACCCCACAATGCGGATTTCTGGGCTATCGCCAAAGCGAGGACAACGCCGTGCAACTGGACCTGCCATGCCGCCCGTGCGCCATCTATGGTGAAAAGGATTGCAAATTCAAAGACTACCATTGCCTGACCGGAATCTCCCCCGACACCATTGTTGAACGTGTGCTACAAGTGGTAAAACGATGAACCGGCGAGTACTGATTACCGGTGCCGGTGGCTTCATCGGCGGATATCTCGTGGCCGAGGCGTTGAAACGCGGCCATGACACGTGGGCTGCGGTGCGTCACAGCACCAACCGCGAGTTTTTGCAAGACGAACGCATCCACTTCATCGAACTCGATTTCACCGACAGCGAACAACTCACCAAAACCCTGCAAGACCATGTGGCAAAGTATGGGAAATGGGACTACGTGGTGCACAATCTGGGAGCAACCAAGTGCACCAATTACATGGACTTTGAGCGCATTAACCACGGTTATCTGCGAACGCTGGTCGAAGCATTGCGCACCATCGATGCCATGCCAAGCGTGCTCTTGCTCATGAGCAGCCTCAGTGTGATGGGCGCCGGCGATGAAAAGAACTACACCCCCTTCACCGAAAAGGACGTCCCTTGCCCCAACACCCGCTACGGTGTGTCGAAACTCAAGGCCGAGACCTACCTGCAAAGCCAGAGCGACGTACCGTACACCATCTTCCGTTGCACAGGTGTGTATGGACCCCACGAGCGCGACTACTACCTGATGATGAAAAGCATCAAGTGGGGAGTGGACTTCAGCGTGGGATTCAAGCGCCAAATGCTCACTTTCATCTACGTCGAGGACTTGGCGGTGGCAGTGATGGACGCACTGGAACAGGGAGCACTGAAACAAGCCTACTTCATCAGCGAAGACCGCAGTTACTCCCAACAGGAATTTCGCAACATCGTCAAGGCCGAACTGGGCAAGCGTGTGGTCATTCCTGTCACTTGCCCCTTGTGGGTTGTGCGGGCAGTGTGCGCCGTAGCAGAATGGTGGGGAAAGGTGACCTTGAAACCCAGTACCCTGAACGGCGATAAATTCAAGATACTGAAACAGCGCAACTGGCTGTGCGACACCAGCGCGGCACGACGTGACTTCCGTTTTGCGCCACAACACGACCTGCGCGCAGGCATACACAAGGCCATTGCCTGGTACCGACAGGCCGGGTGGCTATAATCTCTGTTTTTCCCACGATGAAAACCATTTTCCTGATAGGCTACATGGGATGTGGCAAGACCACCCTTGGACGCGCCCTGGCCAATGAACTGGGTGTGCCGTTCATCGATTTGGACGACTACATCGAGGAGCAATGCGAGTGCCGCATCGCCGACATCTTTGCCCAACAAGGAGAAAAAACGTTCCGCGAACTCGAGCGGCAAGCCTTGCGACAAATGGTGAGCACTGAAGGCGGCATTGTGGCATGTGGGGGCGGAACCCCATGCCACAGCGACAACATGGAGTGGATGAACAGCAACGGCATCACCATTTGGCTCACCACAAGTCCTGAACGCATCACATCCAGGCTCATCCTGCCCGAACAGAAAGCCAAACGGCCGCTCATAGCCGACTTGAGCAACGATGAAATCCTCAACCAAGTGGAACAGGCTTTGATGGCACGCGAGCCTTATTACAATCAGGCCCACTTGCAATTCGACTCCACTTGGCTGGAATCGGCTGGACAAATCAAGGCTACCGCCCAATCCTTAGCCGAAATCCTACAGACAATTCTTTAGGGTATTACTTTCGGTTGAATTTTTTTCTTTAACTTTGCAACTGATGGCAACGAACCGAGGCAAATGGTATGTGATTTGGGTGGGAGAAGAGCCAGGTGTGTGCGACTCCTGGGCCGAGTGTGAATCTCGGGTAAAGAACTATCCCGGAGCACGCTACAAGGCATTCAACACCCAAACCGAAGCGGTGGAGGCGTTTCGTAACGACCCCACCGAGATGGATGTGCTGCGAACCATCGCCCGTGCTCCCAGACAACAGGTGAACTATGACGCCATCCCCGACATCGTTCACGACAGCATCGCGGTGGACGGGGCATGCAGTGGCAATCCGGGCATGATGGAGTATCGCGGTGTGGACGTTCCCACCGGCGCAGAACTGTTTCGCCGAGGGCCTTTTGCCGATGCGACGAACAACATCGGTGAGTTTCTCGCCATTGTGCATGCACTGGCTACATTCCACGAAAAGGGCAACACACACACTGCCATCTACACCGACAGCCGCACCGCACTGGCGTGGGTGCGCAACCGCAAGTGCAACACCAAACTGGAGCACACCGACCGCAACGCCCGCATCTTCGGTATCATAGCACGCGCCGAGAAATGGTTGCTCACGCACACATGGAGCAACCCCATCATCAAATGGAACACCAAAGAATGGGGAGAAATCCCCGCCGATTTCGGAAGAAAATGAAAGTTGTTCTCATCAACCGCAGCGACTGGTTGGGCGGTGCTGCCAAAGCATCGTTTCGACTGATGAACGCCCTGCAACAACAGGGGGTGGACGCACGCATGCTGGTGGTGGACCGACACTCCGACTCACCACAGGTGGCCGTTGTGGGCACAAAATGGGGTAACCGCTACCGTTTTTTGGCCGAACGGCTGGGTATTTTTCTACATAACGGTCTCAACCGAGACACCTTGTTCCAAATCGACACTGCTACGCACGGAGTGGACGTGAGCCGGCATCCATGGGTGCTCCAAGCCGATGCCATCATCCTCAACTGGATCAACCAGGGGACGATGTCGTTGCGCAACGTGCAGCGATTGGCCGACACCGGCAAGCCATTGTTGTGGACCATGCACGACATGTGGAACTGCACAGGTGTGTGCCACATCGCTTACGACTGCACACGCTACCAAGGGCATTGCTCAGCATGCCCTCTCACAGGGAAAACGGGCGATGATTTGTCCACTCGCACCCAGCGACGCAAAGCCGCACTCTATGACCGGGCCAACATCCACTTTGTTGCCGTGAGCCACTGGCTGGCCGATTGTTGCCGCAACAGTGCTCTCATGAACAATGCCCCCATCACCGTGGTGGGCAACCCCCTTGACATTCACACCTGCAACTGCACAAAATCATCCGAGGGTGAAGGAAAAAAGTTTGTCGTGGCCATGGGGGCCGCCCGACTCGATGATCACGTCAAGGGACTGGACTTGCTCATCGAGACCACACAGCACATTGCCACCGAAAGGCCGCAACTGGCTCAGCGATTGCACTTACTGCTCTACGGAAACATCCGCGACCACGCGCTACTCGACCGACTGGCTGTGCCGCACACCTACACTGGCTATGTGGACAATGTGAGCCAAATCTATCGCCAAGCCGATGCCGTGCTGTCGGCATCACACTACGAGTCATTTGGCTACACGCTCATCGAGGGCATGGCGCACGGTTGCATCCCTGTCACCACCGGCGAAGGCGGGCAAGTCGACATTGTCCGTCACCGCCACAATGGTTATGTGACGGGCAACCGCAGCCCACAAGCCCTCGCCGACGGCATCGAATGGGCCATGAAGTCGACCCTTACCCGACAACAACTTCATGAGGATGTGCTCACTCGCTTCGACACCCCCATTATCGCCCAACGATACATCAACATCATTCAATCACTGACAAAATAATCATCATCTAATAAACCTTCTTATGCAAACCGTTTTATTCCACAGCACGATTTATGGGCCGGTAAAGAGCCGCCGGCTGGGTGTCTCGCTGGGCATCAACCTCATGCCCAATGACGGAAAAATGTGCTCCTTCGACTGCCTCTACTGCGAAGCGGGCTTCAATGCCCAGGGTCCGGGCAAGGACGGCATTCCTTCTCGCGACAGCGTAAAACGCCAACTCAAAAAGAAACTGGAGGCTATGCACACGGCTGGCGAGCCGCTGGACGTCATCACTTTCTCGGGCAATGGCGAGCCCACCCTGCACCCGCAGTTCAAGGAGGTTGTGCATGATGTGCTCACCCTACGCGACCGCTTCTACCCCCAAGCCAAGGTGACCGTGCTGAGCAACGCCACCATGCTGGGCCGACCAGGAGTGGCCAATGCGCTGAAAAAAGTGGACAACAATCTCCTGAAGTTGGATAGTGCCATTGCCGCCACCTTGCGCACACTGAACCGTCCCACCTCGCCCAATGTTCTGCCCGAAGGCATCATTGCCGACATCAAGCAGTTTGCCGGGCAGTGCGTGGTGCAAACCATGCTTTTGCGCGGTGAATGGGAGGGTAAGACCATTGACAACACCACCGATGAAGAAATCTCGGCACTCATCCAGGCCTATAAAACAATCCAGCCACGGCAAGTGATGCTCTATTCCATCGACAGGAAAACACCTGCCGACACCTTGCAAAAAGTGGAACACGACGAGTTGCAGGCCATTGCCGACCGTATCGCAAAAGAAACTCAGATTCCCGTCACGGCAAGTTGATCCATGGAACCTGTAATCAATGAACACGGCAAGCAAGAGTATCGGCCCATGCACACGGCCGAACACATCTTGAATGCAACGATGGTGAAGATGTTCGGGTGTGGCCGTCACGTGAGCGCACACGTGGAACGCACCAAGTCAAAACTCGACTACGATTTCCCGCGGCCACTCACCGACGAAGAAACCCGCACCATCGAGGCACGGGTCAATGAAGTGATTGCGGCCGACTTGCCGGTGACCCAAGAATTTGCCACACAAAGCGAAGTGGCTCACCGCTTTGCGCTCAACCGCCTGCCCGATGGAGCCAGCGAAACGGTGCGCATTGTCCATGTGGGAGACTACGATGAGTGCCTGTGTGCCGGCGACCATGTGGAACACACTGCACAGATTGGCACATTCCGCATCAGCAGCACCCGCTATCAGGACGGGCGGCTGCGCATTGTCTTCAGGCTGAGTTAGAATCCCAGCGACAGTCCCACGGTCCAAGACTTGTTCAATTCTGGGCCATAACCCTCTTTGAACAACGCTTTAGGACTGTAACGGAAATACACACCCAACCCTCGCCACTGCACACCGGCCAGCATATCGAACGAGATTTTGCGCTGGTGCAGTTTGCGGGTTGTTTCGTTCACGGATTTCTTGTTTTCCAACTCATAGTGATTGTTGTAAGTGGCATGGAAATTCCAGTTCATCGTGCCACCGCCATAAATCCAGCAGCGTTTCCCGAAGCCCTTGGCATAGAGCAACGGCACCTGCATGGTATGCACCAACACTTCCGATGAGGTGTGGTCGTAGTTGGCGGGATAGTTTGCTATCACCACGTTGTTTTGGGCGTCATCGGCAAAGCAGTAACCTTTTTTCAGCGCATGGTACTTGGCTTGGTAACCCACACCCAGCGACAGGCGGTTGCGGTCGCCAAAGTGATACCCCAGTCCAATGACATTCAGAACACCCACCTCAAAGGTTTTTCCCGTTGTGCCATGCCATGCCCCCGCGGCATTCGTGTGGCCCCATCCCAAGTACACACCACCGAAGAACACTTCCCAGCGGCCGCCT
>CACZNP010000022.1 GCA_902782545.1 uncultured Bacteroidales bacterium | reverse complement strand
CGCTACACCGGCTTCGACATCATCGACTGAAGCGCGCGAAGCGATGCTCCCACACTGACACGGCATGAGCAGGTATGGAGAACAACCGGGTTGTTTGGATTGATTACATGAAAGCCATCAGCATGATGCTGGTGGTTGTCTACCACACTCCCGAGCGCTATCAGATTTTAGACGAAGGGGTTATTTTCAATTTGGGCGTTCCAGTGTTCTTTTTCCTTGCCGGACTGTTGTATAACCCTTCGAAATACAGCAATTGGTTTGACTACATCTTGCACAGGTCGAGGCAACTGTTAGTGCCGTACACAACGTTTTTTGTGCTGTTCTATGTGCTTTGGATTCTTGTGGGAAGGCGCATGGTGGGTGGCGAGGAAGAAAACATCGGGCTGCTGTTTCCCTTGTATGAGTGGGCAACAGGCCAACCCACCGTTGTGGTGGGGACATTTTGGTATGTAGCCTGTTTGTTCTCGATGCAAGTGGTTTATCACTTGTTGTCACGCCTTGTGCCCCGGCGGTGGTGCATGGTTGCTGTGAGCGTGGTGCTGCTCTTGTCGACGTGGGTGTGCTATGTGCATGAGTGGAACATTGGCAAGGCATTCATTTATATGCCATTGTATGCTGTGGGCCATTGGGTATCGGACAAAGTCATGGCCCGTGGCAGCGGGAACCCGCTCAGGGTCACAGTGGACGCTCTGCTGCTTGTGGCGGGAATTGCGTGGCTGGCTTGGAGCGCAACGATTGCCGACCGCTTGTTGTTCCGATATGCCACGGTGGCGGGCGTTTTGATGATTTTACCCGCCTACGTTGACGCCGCCAAAGCGCTTGCCCGTCGGTGGGGCTCCTGTGGGGTTGTCACCCACATTGCCGTTTATGGCATCACATTCCTGGCCCTGCAAAACTACTTGATAGGGGTCATCAAAATTGTTTTGATGAGAACGCTTGGCGCAGGAGTGTTTGACCAGTATGTATGGCTCAAACTGGTTGTGGCGGTGGCAGTGATGATTCTCATCTATCCTTGCTCGCTGGTCATTGCCCGCTACCTGCCATGGATGCTGGGCCGAGGCCGAATGTTTGATAAATTGCAGAATTATCGTAACTTTGCATCTTGAAAAAACCTACAAATATATGAACATCTTAGAACTGAGTGAACAAGAAATAGGTCGTCGCAACAGTCTGAACCAGTTGCGTGACATGGGCATTAATCCTTATCCTGCGCAGGAATATGTGGTGAACGCCTACAGTGACGATATCAAGGATCGCTTTGCCGATGATGCCGAGCCTCGACAGGTGAGCATCGCCGGCCGTATGATGAACCGGCGCATCATGGGCAAGGCTTCGTTCTTTGAGTTGCAGGACTCCCGCGGCCGTATCCAGGTGTACGTGAGCCGTGATGACCTGTGCCCCGGCGAGGACAAGGAACTGTACAACACCGTGTTCAAGAAACTGCTCGATATGGGCGATTTTGTAGGTGTTGAGGGATTTGTTTTCCGTACACAGATGGGTGAAATCTCGGTACATGCCCAGTCGCTCACGCTGCTCAGCAAGAGCCTCAAGCCGCTGCCTGTGGTGAAGATGAAGGACGGTGTGGCCTATGACTCATTCGATGACCCCGAACTGCGTTATCGCCAGCGTTATGTGGACCTTGTCGTGAACGAAGGCGTGAAAGACACGTTCCTCAAGCGTGCCACGGTCATCAAGACGTTGCGGCAAGTGCTGGACGATGCCGGGTATACCGAGGTGGAAACACCCACCTTGCAAAGCATTGCCGGCGGAGCCACCGCGCGCCCGTTCATCACCCACTTCAACGCCCTGGATGTGGACATGTACATGCGAATTGCCACCGAGTTGTACCTCAAACGCCTGATTGTAGGTGGTTTCGAAGGAGTCTATGAGATTGGCAAGAACTTCCGCAACGAAGGCATGGACCGCACTCACAACCCCGAGTTCACCTGCATGGAACTCTACGTGCAATACAAAGACTACAACTGGATGATGTCGTTCACCGAGCAGTTGCTCGAGAAGATTTGCATCGCAGTGAATGGCTGCACCGAGAGCGTGATCGACGGCAAGACCATCAGTTTCAAGGCTCCCTATCGCCGCTTGCCCATCCTTGAGGCCATCCAGGAGAAAACCGGGCATGACCTCACTGGCAAGGACGAGGCCCAGATAAGGGAGGTGTGCAAAGAATTGGGCATGGAGATTGACGACACCATGGGCAAAGGCAAACTCATCGATGAGATTTTCGGCCAGTTCTGCGAGGGCGATTTCACCCAGCCCACGTTCATCATCGACTATCCTGTGGAAATGTCGCCTCTGACCAAGATGCACCGCAGCAAACCGGGCCTGACCGAGCGTTTTGAACTCATGGTCAACGGAAAGGAGTTGGCAAACGCTTACAGTGAGTTGAACGACCCCATCGACCAAGAGGAGCGTTTCAAGGAGCAGATGCGTTTGGCCGACAAGGGCGACGACGAGGCAATGATTATCGACCAGGACTTCTTGCGTGCTTTGCAGTACGGCATGCCCCCTACCAGTGGCATCGGCATAGGCATCGACCGCCTGGTGATGTTCATGACCGGCAAAAGCACCATTCAAGATGTACTGTTGTTCCCGCAGATGCGTCCCGAGAAGGTTGCTCACCGCGACAAGGAAGAGGCATTCACGGCGTTGGGCATTCCTGCCGAATGGGTGGCCCCTATCCAAAAGTCGGGTGTGCTCACCGTTGCCGCACTGGCAGGGTTGGAGAAACCAGGCAAACTCTTCCAGGACTTGTTGGATATCAATAAAAAATACAAGTTGGGTTACAAGGCTCCCACGGTCGATGAAGTGAAACAGTGGGTGGCCTCGGCTTCCGCCCAGACCTCGGGCGAGGCCTAATGCTATCGGTCGGGCAATGCTTTTGAAGAAGAACGAGCGCGGTCTCAACGACCATGTGTCCATTGTCAAGGGCATTGCCATCATGCTCATGTTGCTTGGACACTCGGGGATGCCTTGGTGTGGTCACATGTTGTCCATGATCAGGATGCCCATCTTCGTCATTGCCAGTGGATATTGTTTCAAGGATTATTATCTGACCCATCGGTTGACCTTTGTGCGCCGTCGTGGCAAGTCATTGTATTGGCCCTTTGTCAAGTGGTCGGCCATTTTTGTGCTGCTGCACAATGTGTTCTGCTATTTGGGACTCTACAACCCCGACGAATTGCTCTATGGATGGCGCGATATGCTGTCGCAAGTTCCTCAAATCCTGGTGATGCGTGAGCCCGAGCCATTGGTGGGAGGAATTTGGTTTGTGCGCGAACTGTTTTTTGCCACAATGCTCTTTATCGCCTTCTCGTTCCTCATCAAGCGAAAACCCTTGCTGTGGGTGGCCATTTTTGTGGCCGTGGCAGTGACGCTGAACGTCATGGGGTTGCACTTCAAACTGCGCGATGTGAGCCTGATGGCTGCTTCCTACTATACGTTGGGTTACTGGGTCCGTGGCCGCACACTCCGCCACGATTGGTGGGTGATATTGTTGTTGCTTGCCATTTTGGCGACCAGCGCACAGTTTGTGCCCGGCAATTTCCAAAAGATGAATGCCGCATGGGTTGTTCCCAACTATGCTACGGTGATGGTGGGCGCTTGGATGGTGGCCGCAATCGCCTATCACATCGACACACATGGGGGATGGTTGCCTCGCGTCATCGCTTATGTGGGTAACCACACGCTCATCATCCTGGTGATGCATTTCCTGTCGATGCGTCTGGTTTCGTGGTGCATCGTTTTGTGCACCGGCATGCCCAAGGAATGCCTGTCGCATCATCCCGTTATCAAAGATTGTGTGTGGGCGTGGCCCTTCTACTTTGTGGCAGGCCTGATGCTGCCGCTGGCCTTCGATTTTGTGAACAAGAGGTTTTGGAAAAGCCTGAGCCGCATTCCCAAAATGCTAAAAAGTGGGGAAAAAGTGTCGTAATTCAATTTTTTTTCTGTACCTTTGGCAATGGACTTTTTTCACTCGGTGGAGTTTTATGTGATGGCCTTGTTTGTGGCATTTGCCCTGCTGGGCCTCATTGTGAGTCCCCGTTTGGGCGGTGCTGCAGCATCGACCATGGCTGCTATGGACTTTGAGCCACGGGGTGAGGTGCCACGGGGCACATTGCTGCTTACCGCT
>CACZNP010000021.1 GCA_902782545.1 uncultured Bacteroidales bacterium | reverse complement strand
CTCAGTGGGGCAATGCCCGCAATTTCACGATTCGGCCCCTTGACGAGAAATCGTTCCGCTATGCCGTCATTGAGGGCATTGAGAGTGGATATACCTACACAGGGCAACCCATTGAGTTGGCACCGCGCCTCTTCTTGTGTGACGAAGAACTCTCGGCCGACGATTACGAACTGAAATATTACAACTGCGATGATGAGGTGAGTGTGGTACAAGAAACAGGCACCTATCGTTGTGTGTTTACACCATCGGCAGGCACCGACTATAAAGATGACATCGCGAAGACGTTTGTCGTCTCAAGCAACGGTTTCGCCTATATTGATGAGAACGGTGAGCCGCAAACGCTTGCCGAAGGCACTTATACCATGCTCACTGAGGACATTGCTTCTTTGTCGGACGGTTGGTATGTGGTTGATTCGGATGTGAGTGTTTCCGGGCGCATCGAGGTGACTGAAGACGGTGCGAAGATTTTGCTTTGCGATGGCTCCACTCTCACGGCTGAGCGCGGTATCCATTGCTCGAACAAAGAGTTTGCCATCTATGGCCAAAGCAACAACACAGGCAAACTGTTCGCAAACGGCTACGACAATGGTGCCGGCATAGGTGGCAATATCCATGAATCAGGACCCATCCTCACCATCAACGGTGGTGACATTGTGGTCACGTCCCACAATTCTTCGGCAGCCATTGGCGGCGGCGACCAGGGCTACTGGTCGGGCACTTTCGGTTCCAACGTCAGTGTCACGGTCAATGGTGGCATCGTGGAAGCCGTCGCGGATGGATATGGTGCCGGAATTGGTGGTGGAGGCAGTGCCGAAGCATCCTACAATTGTATAGCCGGCAGCGGAGGAATCATCATCCTCAATGGTGGGCAGGTCAATGCTTCCAGCGTCAATGGCTACGGAATGGGCCCGGGACGCATCAAAGACTTCGCCGGCAATGATGGTGAGAAAGGCACCATCCACTTCGGCTGGAACGACCCTTCCGACCTCTTCACGATGACATCGGTGTGTGGAAACCTTGTGTTCGATGACAACTTCGCCCTCAAAGACGAATATCTCAAGGCAACGCAAGACAATGTGAACGAAAAAGGGGGAATAAGACTCGTTCCTGCCCATGTGATTGACATTGATGAGAACATGGAACACGGCAGCGTGGAAATGGACCAAAACGCCTGCCCCGTTGGTGTGTCAAAACCATTCAGTGTCTATGTCTATCCCGACCCCGGCTATGAAGTGGATGAGATCAAAGTGTGTGTCAATGAGGAAGAAAGCGCACCAGACCACATCGCGCATTTTGCACCAAGCAACAACAACGAGGTACCCCTTACCAAAATAAGTGAACACGAATACTCGTTCGAAATGCCAAATGCCGATGTGAACATCAAAGCCACCTTCAAGGAGGATACTGTCACCGGCATTGAGGAAATCCATGCAGCCAAGTCCAAGACAGGCCGGCGCTTCAACGTGATGGGTCAGCCCGTGGGCCGCGGCTACAAGGGAATCGTCATCGAAGACGGTCAAAAATTCATTGTCAAGTAAGGCCTGCGCTGCCTTTTATGCACAGGAGCGGTTATTGCGCCTTCGCGGTGCGGTAACCGCTTTATTCAGGCGACAAGACAAAATCACGGTTGAATGGAGCCGTTGCCACGGTGTTGCTGGAAAATGCGGGATAATGTTTCGGATTGTCGTGTTGGTTGGCAAATATTGCTTATCTTTGCATCACACTTAAAAGCAAAACCGATTATGGAAGTCATACAGAGTTTCACTATCGACCACACCCGCCTGAAGCCAGGCATCTATGTGTCGCGCGAAGACCGAGGGTTCACCACTTTCGACCTGCGCATCACCGAGCCCAACAAGGAGCCGGCAGTCGCTCCTGCAGCCATGCACAGCCTGGAGCACCTCATGGCCACATGGTTCCGCAACAGCAAGGTCAAGGACGATGTGGTGTATGTTGGCCCTATGGGTTGCCTCACCGGCATGTATCTCATCATGACGGGAACCTACACCGTCGAGGATGTGCGTGGCCTGACCATCGAATGCCTTCGGTGGATTCTCACCCAGACCGAGGTGCCGGCCACAACCCCGTCCACCTGTGGCAACTGCCTGCTTCACGACCTGCCCATGTGCAAATGGGAAAGTGCCCGTTATCTCGACCGCTTGCAGCATGACTTCCACAGCGAGTACGCCAAGTTGCAGATAGTCCTCGACGATGGCATGGTGTTTGCCGACGCATAGCCGGGTTCGCTTGGCCTGTGCCGGGTCGTAGCCCGGTTTCTATGAATCGATGCCAGGGAAGCATTCCTGAAGCATGGCCCGTCGAAGGATAATGCCTCTATCTTTGTCAGGAATTAATCACCTAAACAGTTTTAACATGAAACGTATTATTCTTGTTGCGACAATTTCTGGAATCATCACAAGTGTCATCACTGCCTTCCTCTTCTTTTTTGTGTTCCCTTCGGGATGGTTGATTTTTCTCATCCCTGCGGTGATGGGAACGTGTATTCATAAATTGGGGAAAATCTCGGCTGAAGAAGTAGAGGGCGATGACGACGATAAGTTGCAGAAAAAAGCGGGCTTTTTGTGCGCCGGTGCCGTTCTGTTCTTTATCATACTGACCGTGATTCCGATAGTCATTGTAAGTGTAAAGCAAGGTTTGGGGTGGGATATATTGCTGAACATTCCATTCTTTATCGTTTGTGTGTTTGCAGTGTGGTACGGCTATAATCGCGGGGTGCGGGCTGTTGTTGATTCCTATTATGATTCCAATTTGAAGGACAGCGACGGTCAATCATAGTTTCAGTGTTTCAACAGCCCCCTTGCACGTTCGTAGTGTCGGTATAGCATGGAAATCATCAATCTGCTTGAATTTGGCGACCGAAAGCAGTTGCGTCAGTGGCTGGAGTGCAACCACGGCATTGAGAAACAATGCTGGGTGGTGGTGTATCACAAGCACAAACCCGATTGGGTCGCTCTTACCTACCTCGATGTCGTGGAAGAAGCCCTGTGCTTCGGCTGGATTGACTCCACCAAAAAGAAACTTCCCGATGGCCGACTCGCGCAACGCTTGTCGCCACGACGCAAAGGCAGCAAGTGGACAGAACTCAACAAACAGAGATGCGCCAGCCTTGAACACCGCGGGCTAATGACCGATGCGGGACGGAATGCCCTCAAATCTTCGGCACGATGAAAACAGCCGCCGCAATGCATCCGGATGCACTGCGGCGGCAATCGTTATAGTAACTCACAAAACCGTCATGATCATTTTTTGCCTTTTTGGGGGTGGTTCCGAACTAAATTTCGTGAATCAATAAAGTAAAACAAATCCAGGTTATCAAGTTTTCAACCAATCGGCAACCGCACACATTGCCACTAATTTTGGTAGGGGTTTACTATGGTTTGATTTTTGTGCGTTTAGGTTGTCTGTGATTTTCCCTATTGTTTTCCGTGGGTTTCTAAAGTTTTCAACGGATCTGCGATTCCATCACATTAACCACGCAACCCATCGGGGGAATGAAAAAACATCCCGCCTTGGATGGGGTGGGATGCAGTATTCAGGGAGAACGGCGATTAGCCGCTTTTTTGCTTAGTTGAGAGCCTTGTGGGTGGTGATGGTTCCATCGTTGAACCGCTCGTCCATCTGCTCGGAGGCGACATTCTGGGCCCAAATGTTCACTCCCGCAAACAGGATCAACAGGGAAAAGAGTAATGTCTTTCTCATAATTATTAATAACTCGTTGACAGAATCAAGCGAGCGCATACTTGACTCAGCCGATTGGTATTTGAAATTTATTGGTTAAAACAATTATTTAACAATAAGTGCGCCCACCTTACTGATTACTCAGTGAAAAAAGATGTGGTCTTTCATGCAGTCGAAAGACTCCACTGTTTTTGGGACATAATCCCGTTTTTGAACTCGAGGATTTCCCACAGCAAACAACTGTTATGAGTGCTGAAGGAGACCAGATTGTTGGCAAAAATGCTGTTTTTTTTCAAAATGGCTAATTTTTTGGGCCTGATTGTGTCATTTTCTTAATTTTGAGGGATTCCATGCGCCGTGAAAAATATCAGAAGTGAATTCGTTACGTTTAGAGCATTATTTTGTATATTTGCACATCAAATTCAAGCGAAAAGGCAATGACACCGATTGGCCACACCTCAGCCACACACCAGCCGCACCATTCGGCGGCCCTCGCCCGATGGCGCATGACAGAGGGTTCTGACCATGTCGGGATTAAAACTTGCCCCGCTTGTGATGTTTCATGGCTCACTCCACAACACATGGCGCGGAGGGT
>CACZNP010000020.1 GCA_902782545.1 uncultured Bacteroidales bacterium | reverse complement strand
TGGCCGCGGTGATGACCTTTGCGCTCACGCCCTTCACATTCTCTTTCTTGAACCGCGGGTCGACGGGCGAGTGATCTTCGAACCACTGTGCGTTGCTGCTAATGAGTTGTGTGCGGTGCGAAGCGGCATTGTTGCGGAAGTTGACAATGCTCTCCCAGGACCCCGTCATTCCCAGCGGGTCGCCATAACTCTCGATGAAGCCGTTGATGAAGTCCACTTGGCTCTTGGTGTCCTCGGCCCACATGATGCTGTACTCGTCGAAAGTTCTGAGGTCGCCCGTGGTGTAGAATTCGATGAGTTTGTTGATATAGTCACGTTGAGCGCTGGTCTCGGCCACTTTCACCGCCTTCTGCAACCAGTATATGATATTGACGATAGCCTGCGAGTAGAGGCCGCCCACTTTGTAGGGTTTTTCGACCACTTTTCCGTTTTCCTTCACCACTTTGGTGTTGAGGCCGTAGGAGATGGGTGTGGTGTCATTGGGGTTCTTCAAAGCGTTGTAGTATTCTTCCACCTCGGCTTGTGTCACGCCGTCGTAGAGGTTGGTGGCCGAAGTGAGAATCAAGTCCTCGCCGTCGGCTTGGTTCACCTTCTTGGGCATGAAAGTGGGGTCGAAGATGACTTGCTCCAGCACTTTTCGCAGTCGGGTGGCCTTGTCGCACTTGCCCTCCTCGGTGCATCGGTCGCATGAATTGATGGGCAGCACATCGAGCGGCAGTTTGTTGTATTCATCTACAAAGAAATTGATGGAAAATTTGGGAACAAACTTGTCCATGCCGTAGTGGTGGTAGATGCCGTTCCCAAACCACACTTGCTTGAGATACAATTCCAATCCCTTGAAGTCTTCACTGTTTCGGTCGCCGTTGTAGCGCGTGTAGATTTCTTCCAGCACTTTGCGCACATAGAGGTTGTATTTGCCGTTTTGGTCAAAGAGGATGTCTCGTCCTTGCAGGGCGGCCTCTTGCAGATAATAGACCAGTTTTTTCTGCTTGAGTGACAGGTCGTTGAACCCGGGTACCTGGTACCGCAGCACTTCGATGTCGGCAAAGCGGTCCACATGGTAATCAAAGTTGGTGTTCTGTGCCATAGCGGTTGAACTCGTTGCCACCACAATGGCGGCGAAAATCATTTTTCTCATGTTAAGTAATATCATTTATTTGGTTTTGTTCTTTATATGGGTACAAAGATACTAAAAATCGGTATGTTTGGCAAATGGTGATGCGGTGAGGGTCATCTCGCATCGTGAGCAGTCACAAAAGACTTGAAACCGTATGTCGCCGTTGCGCAGAAGCAATGTCGGAGGCAGTTTGAGCCTTGTTTTTGGGTCGCGAAGACAAGCCCCGAGTTCACGCCGCAGGCAGTAACGGGTGGTCATGACGTTGACAGGCTTTGCAGGCTCAGTTGTGCGAATCTCGATAGCAGGTTCAATTGCAGTGACACCATGATCGATATAGAGTTGTCGTGCCAAATGGTTTGCCACATTGTCGCTGCTGACGAGAGTTGTTGTGTGGCACGATGCGTCCTTTTGTTCGTTGCGGCGGTACTTGCGAGGCCTGACGGCTTGCCATGTGCGGTCGAGCAAGTCGATGGTTTCCCTTCGCAGTTGAGAGAGAAGCGATGCTGGAACAAACAAGTCTGGCAACACAGTGGCGTGGCGTAGGCGGTAAATGGTGTTGCCCAGTTTGCCAAGTTCCTGTCGCTGACGCAGTTGTTGGTCGGAGTGTGCGGTGTCGAGCGCAGTGCAGTGGATGGAATGAGTCACACGGCATCCGCGCTCATCGTGCAAAGTGAGCAACAAGCGTCCCGGCAGACTTCGCAATGTGGCGTCGACGGCTATGTGTCGCTCGGCGCTGGCCCGCGCCAGAGTATCGTCAAAGGACTTGTCGCTGGTTCGGAAAACCATTGTTCCCCGTGCGATGCGTACCGCTTCTTTGGTGAAGACCATGCCCCGATCCACACGGTTCGCCCTTATGCCCGTGTAGTTGCCCTGTGGATCGAAGAAACTCAATCCATCGCCGTTGGCAATGGGCTTGTCGGTGTTGATGCGGATGCAGTTGCCGCTTGCGCTGACAACTTTACCCAACGTTTCTCCCAAGGATTTGGGAGTGTTGATTGAAGCCATTGGTTGTCCGTTGGCCGGTCGTCGTTGTTCCAGAAAATAGGTGGTGAATGAGCGGTTGAAACTTTTTTCAAGATTGGGTGTGAACGAGAATGTGCTGTTGCCTTGTGAAGCACGTCGCAACTCATCGGGCCGTTTGTTGATGATGTTGTCCAGTGCTTGCCTGTAATGTGCCACCACATTCTTCACATAACCCATGTCCTTGAGGCGTCCCTCGATTTTGAACGATGAGATCCCTGCGTCAATCATTGCCTGGAGTTGGCCGCTGCGGTTCAAGTCGCGCAGCGACAGCAGGTGCTTGCCGTGCATGAGTGTTCGGCCGTCGGCGTCGGTGAGGTCGTAGGGCAATCGGCACAATTGGGCGCACTCGCCACGGTTGGCACTACGGCCCTTAGTCACTTGGCTCGCCTGACAGCGGCCACTGTAGCACACGCACAAAGCCCCATGCACAAATGCTTCGAGCGACACGGCCACCGCAGCGCGAATGTCGGCTATTTCCTGGAGCGTGAGTTCTCGTGCCAGCACCAGTTGTGAGAAACCCATGGCCTCGAGAAAACGGGCCTTGTCGGGTGTACGGATGTCGCACTGGGTACTGGCGTGCAGGTCGATGGGCGGAAGGTCGAGCCGCAGGATGCCCATGTCCTGAACAATGAGAGCGTCCACACCTGCCCCGTACAACTGGGCAATCATCCTTTCGACTTGTTTCAACTCGTGGTCGTAGACGATGGTATTGACCGTGGCATAGACCCTTGCCCCAAACGGGTGTGCAAAGTCGCACACGCGCTTGATTTGGTTGATATCGTTGGTTGCTGCAGCCCGTGCTCCAAATTGAGAGGCCCCCATGTACACCGCATCGGCCCCATGCCTTATTGCCTCGATGGCCACTTGGGCATCGCGGGCAGGTGCCAGCAACTCTATGTCGCGTGGGTGTTTCATGGGTTGCGGCCTATTCCACTTGCAGAACAAGTCCCTTGAGGTATTCGCCTTCGGGGTGATAGATGTTGACGGGATGGTCGGCCGGCTGTGTGAGTTGGTGCAGGATGCGTACCCGCCGCCGCGACTGTGCCGCCGCGCTGAAGACCGCCAGGCGGAATTGCTCCTTGTTCACTGCCTGCGAGCAGGAGAAGGTGAACAGGATGCCACCGGGCGCGATTTTCTCAAAAGCCTTTGCGTTGAGTCGCCGGTATCCCACCAGTGCATTTTTCAGCGCGCTCTTGTGCTTGGCAAATGCCGGAGGGTCCAGGATCATCAAATCGTAATCGCCGGGAGTGATGTTGTCCAAAAACTTGAACGCATCCTCGGCAAAGGACTGATGCCGATGTTCATTGTCAAAATTCAGTGCCACGTTCTCATCGGTGAGGCGAATGGCCTTGGTGCTGCTGTCGACCGAGTGCACGGAACGTGCGCCTCCGCGCAAGGCATAGAACGAGAATCCACCCGTGTAGCAGAACATGTTAAGCACGCGTCTCCCTTCGGCATAACGCTCCAGCAAACTGCGGTTTTCCCTTTGGTCGACAAAGAACCCAGTCTTCTGCCCCTTGAGCCAGTCGACGTGGAATCGCATCCCGTTCTCCATGGCGATATCGGTGTCGAATTGTCCTATGATATACTCATTTTGCGGGTCAAGTTGGGCCTTGTAGGGCAGTGTGGTCTCGCTTTTGTAATAGACGTTGCGCACAAGTCCTTGGGGCAATTGCGTGAGTGCTTGTGCAATGATGTTGCGCGCAAAGTGCATGCCCGGTGAGTGTGCCTGCAGCACCGCTGTGTGGCCATAGATGTCGATTACCAGGCCCGGCAAGAAATCGCCCTCGCCGTGCACCAGCCTGAAGGCGTTGTTGTCGTTGCGCATCAGGTTCAAGGCTTGCCTCACACGGTAGGCTTGCAAGAGCCTATCGGCATAAAACCCCTCGTCGATGGGCGTGTCGTCGAACGTAAGCATGCGCACGGCGATGCTTCCAATCTGGAAGTGCCCGTTGCCCAGCAGTTGCCCATCGTGGGCATAGACCGTCACCAGGTCGCCTTCCTCGATATCGTCCTGGACCTGTGCGATGGCACCCGAGAACACCCACGGGTGAAACCGCATGAGCGATTCCTCCTTGCCACGTCGCAATGTGATGGATTTATAAGTCATAGCCTTCGCAGTTTTATTTGAAGAAATAGCGGTAGATGTCGTTCCCATTGGCAAACAGCAGCAAGGCAAACAGTAGCGCCATGCCAACCACCTGAGCATGTTCCAGGAATTTCTCGCTGGGTTGCTTGCCAGTGATGATTTCCCATAGCAGGAACAAGACGTGTCCGCCGTCGAGGGCAGGGATGGGCAAGATGTTCATCACCGCCAGAATCACCGACAGGAAAGCCGTGATGTTCCAAAAGTCGAGCCAGTTCCACGTGTCGGGGAAAATGCTGCCAATGGCTCCAAATCCTCCCAGGCTCTTTGCACCCTGCGGCGTGAATATCAGTTTGAGTTGTTTCACATAGGCCACCATGCGGTCCCATCCCATCTTCACACCGCGAGGAATAGACTGGAAGATGTTGTAGTGCTGGACAATCACTTTATAGACTTTGGTGGGCTCTGTGATCAGGATTCCCAATTTGCCATCGCTGTCAATCTCGGCATTGACTGTGAGCAGTTTGCCATCTCTCTGCACCACCAGGGGCACGGTGGCGTCCTTGTGCTTGAGCAGTGCGGCAGTGAACAGGTCGAACGACGGTGTTGTGTCGGCAGCCACCTTGAGCATGCGGTCACCTGGCAAGATGCCCGCTTTCTCTGCTCCCATGCGTGGCTGTGTCTGTGCCACCACCACAGGGATGCGGATGTCCATGAACGGTATCTTGGCCTCGGCATCCTTGTTGGCTTCGAAGATGAAATTGTCGGGGATGGCAATGTTCAGCGTGTCGCGGTGGTTACGCAGCACGGTCACGTTCTTTGCGGTGAGCATTGTCTGCACGTCATCGCCTTTGTAGTAGGAGAATGGTTTGCCGTCGGCAGCCAGCGGAATGTCGCCATCCACAAATCCAATTTTGTGTGCGCTGTCGCAGTAGGTCATACCCTCGGTGATGTCGGTGTAGTTGATGAACATCTCACCGTAAGAGTACACGATGCCAGTATAGATGACGATGGCCAGCAGGAAGTTGAAGAGCACGCCACCCACCATGATGAGCAACCGCTGCCAGGCAGGCTTGGAGCGGAACTCGTAGTCTTGGGCCGGTTTCTTCATTTGTTCCTTGTCCATCGACTCGTCGATCATGCCGGCGATTTTGCAGTAGCCACCCAGAGGTAGCCATCCCAGTCCGTACTCGGTGGCCCGCCACGAGGATTTCACCTCGTTGCCGTTGCTGTCGACCTTGGCCCGTGGTTTCCACTTGGCCAGTGTGAGCCAGGGATTGAAAAATAGGTAGAATTTCTCGACCCACACGCCAAACAGGCGAGAGAACGAGTAGTGTCCGAATTCGTGTATGATAACCAAGATTCCCAGGGCGAGAATCAGTTCAAAAGTTTTTAGCCAAAAAGTGCTGCTCATTGTCAAATGTGATTATGAATTGATAAGCGATTGGGCATAGCGGCGTGCCTCGTCGTTGCTCGCCACAAAGTCCTCGTAGGTGGGATTGTCCACGCGCGGTGCCCACGCTATGGTTTTCTCGACAATCTCGTGGATTTGCGTGAAAGTGATGCTGTCGGCCAGGAAAGCCGCCACGGCCACCTCGTTGGCCGCATTCATCACGCAGGGCACGTTGCCGCCTTGCTCTGCCGCCCGATAGGCTGTTTCCAGCAAGGGGAATTTGTTGAAGTCGGGCCGCTCAAATGTAAGCGAGGCATAGTCATCGACTGTCATCTTGTAGTTGCAGGTGGCAAGCCGCCCATCAGGGAGTCCCAGAGCATAGCGGATGGGCAGATGCATGTCGGGCAGTCCAAGTTGTGCTTTCACCGACCCGTCGACAAATTGCACCATCGAGTGGACTATGCTCTGCGGATGAACCACAATCTCGATGTTGCGGTGCGACATTCCAAAGAGCCACTTGGCCTCGATCATCTCAAACCCCTTGTTCATCATCGTGGCGCTGTCGATGGTGATTTTTGCCCCCATGCTCCAGTTGGGATGCTGCAATGCGTCGCTGGCCCGTACGGTGGCGAGTCGCTCAGCCGGCGTGGTGCGGAAAGGTCCGCCCGAAGCCGTCAGGATGAGTTTTTCGATGTCGGCATGCCGTTCACCCACCAGGCATTGGTAAAATGCCCCGTGCTCGCTGTCGACAGGGTAGAGCACGCTGCCCGTCGTCTCCAACAGTCCCGTGATCAGGCTGCCAGCCACCACCAGCGTCTCCTTGTTGGCCAAGGCAATGCGCTTGCCCGCCTTGACCGCGCTCAGTGTCGAGGCCAGTCCACTGTATCCCACCATGGCGGTTACCACCGTGTCCACATCGGGTTGCGTCACTGCCTCGCACACTGCCTCGCTACCCGTCATCACCTCGATGGGCAAGTCGGCCAGGGACTCTTTCACCCGGGGATATAGCGACTCACTGGCAATGATCACCTGGCGTGGCACAAACCGCCGTGCCTGCTCAATGAGCAGCGACGCACTCGTGTTGGCCACCAGCAACCGCGCCTTGAAGCGGTCGGGGTACTCGGCAATGATGTCCAGAGTTTGGCGGCCTATCGACCCCGTGCTGCCCAAGATGGCAATATTGCGTATCTTTTCCATAGAAATGTCTTGCTTAAACAATCGGCAAAGATAACAATAATCACTGACAAAATCCACAGTTTATGGAACATTAACCAAATCACAACCCTGTCGAGACCGCTTAAAAATCCTTTTTGGCAAATCGCAACTGGCTTTTGTACACGGGGAAGTGCAGAGTGAGGATGGTTCCGTTGTCGAAGGATGCATACACGTCCTTGTCGATGGGCAGCATTGTGGCATCGATCCAAGTGGCGTCATAGTTGTCGACAAAAGATGTCTTGCGAAGGTGCCCCTTGAGTTTACCCGCAACCCACTGTTGGCGTTTGGTTTGAGCACCGTCCACATAGATGATGTCGTATCCGTCGCTGGTTGCCACAAGAGCCAGTGTATATCGTCCTCCGAGCCGCAGCCATCGATCTTCCATGTCTCGGTCCAAGTAGCGCCAGTATCCCTCGAGTGGGTCATCGGAGTCGGCAAAGTGAGAGTCAAGAGCCTCAATGGTCCACGGTGTATCGACGTCAACATGGTGGTCGACCGTGAATGCGGTCACCATGCGTTCAATCTCGGTTTTTCCGGCTGGCCCGACGAAGGCGCCCACGCCAACGGGTACAGGCCGGTGCTGGGTGGGAATGGTGAGAACGGTTGTCAATTCTTTGTCGCCTACCGACACGATGGTTTCTTGCTCATTCACTTGAACCATGATGGAGTTGAGCCCGTCGTAGAGGTTCACTCCTTGTGTGACCGTTTGTTGCTGGGTGAAAACGTCCTTGCCGTTGACCATGTGGGTGGCGGTGACCGTCATGGAACGGCGGTCCATGACATCGTCGTGCAAGTGCGAATTGGCGCAAGTCATGACCACAGTCCAGTAGTCGTTGTCGCTGATTCGGTCAAAAACCAGTCCACATTGGGTGGCATCGGTACGGAATGTTGTGTTATGGTCGATATCAGAGGCCGAATAAGAGTGTCCGGGCTTGTTGTGCTTATTGGCCAACCTCACCATGAATCGGTAGGCCGATGCGGTGACGGTGGCCGAGTCGAGGACGTGCATGGGCACGGTCGAGGCATTGGATGCGACAAGCCGTTGGCCTTGCGCCGTGAGGGTTTGCCCATTGGCCAGACGAGTGCCGGCCATTGCCGCTGCAAAGCCGTTGTGGTGTGTGATGTAGTGTGAACGGGCACCAGTTGAGAGCGCCAAAACCAACGAAAGGACAAGAAAAAAACTCCTTAAAAAATTCATGACAGTGAGATTATAGTTGCGAAGTTACTACTTTTTGTCAAATTATTTGTAAATTTGCACGTTTAAAAAACAAACCATCGGCAGTTGGAAACCTTTGTATCAATCATAGTGGGGTGCATTTCGATAGGCATCCTGTTGTCGGCACCCATGGGCCCTGTGGGCATCCTGTGCATCCAGCGCACCATCAACAGTGGGCGCGATGCGGGTCTTCGTACGGGAGTGGGTGCTGCGGTTAGCGACCTTCTCTATTGTCTTGTCACTGGCTCGGGCATGTCGATTGTGACCGACATGATCGAAGCCAACAAGAGCATCCTGCAAGTGGTGGGCTCGGTGTTCCTGATAGTGTACGCTCTGTACATGATCATCCACAACCCCGTGCGTCCGCAACAGGAAGATGCCGACCCTGCGGTGGTGATTCGTGATGAGCGTATGCGCGACATAGTGACGGGTTTCCTGTTCACGCTGTCCAATCCGCTGATTGTGTTCCTGATCATCCCGTTCATGGCCCGTTTCAACTTCCCGATGCCCGAGCACCGCTTCTATCACATCATCATCGGCTATCTGTTCATTGTGGTGGGAGCCTTGCTGTGGTGGGCCGCCATCACCTTCATAGTGGACAAGGTGCGCTCCAAGTTCAACATCCGCAGCATCTGGATGATCAACCGCATCATGGGCGGCATCATTCTGTTGTTGTCGCTCTACGGACTTGCCACGGGTACTATCGATTACCTGAAGCAACTGAACCTGATTTCATAAACCATCCTTGCCATCATGGAACACGCGTTGCACATCGCTTTTGCGCCCCAGATCGATGCACTGCCTCTGTGTGAGGCCGGTGCTTGGTTGTCGCGCCACGAGAAGCATCACGCCATTGCGTGCGTGAACTGGCCTCAAGTGTATGATTACCGCCCCGAAGCCAGTTTTGCCATCGCTCGGACGAACGAGAACCTTTATCTTCACTTCATGGTCGACGGCGAGGATTTGCGAGCAGTGAACACCGAGCCGCTGAGTCCAGTGGCGCAGGACAGTTGCGTGGAGTTTTTCATGCAGGTGCCCGGCGACCCCGAGTATTGGAATTTTGAGTTCAACTGCATCGGCACTGTCAATGCCAGCCATCGTGTGACACGTCCTGCTGCCGTGCGCCTCACACCCGAGCAAATCGCATCCATAGGGCGCCATGCCTCGAGTGGTACTGAACCGTTTGCCGAGCGCCTTGGCCGCCACCGGTGGACCCTGACTGTTCGCATCCCGTTGTCGCTCATCGGTATCGATGCTGACAATTCTCCCAGCAAGATCATGGCCAACGTGTACAAATGCGGTGACAAGACATCGCACCCCCATTTCGTGTCATGGGCCCCAATACCCATTGAAAAACCCAACTTTCACGTGCCCGCCTATTTTGCCCCCATGTACTGGTGAGTGCACAGGGTGAATGTCAGTGGACAGTGACGGTGATACTGGCCGTCCGAAATCGGAATAAGTTGTCGCTCAGACGTTTCTCGCCACGGTTGATGGTGTAGTTTTTCTGTGAATTCTTTTTGATGACTGGAACAATGAACGTGATGGCCTCACGGTTTTGCACGTAGTTGTACTCGACGGGCGTGTTGGTTTCGTTGAGCAGGATGAGCGTGTCGGTGTCAGTGGCATTGAGCCGTTGCTTGATTTCTTGCATGGGCACGGTGACGGCCGTGTTGTTGCAGTCGGCATTTCGTGCGTTGGTGATGAGGATGTTGACGGTGCCTGTGTTGGTGCAAGCCATGCACGAGGCAGCGAGCAAGAAGATGAGCAGATGTTTCATTGTTTGATCTCGTTGATGCCTTTGATTCCGTCACGGCACAAACACACCCGGTAGCGTTTGTACTCGCTCTGGTTCTCGTATTGGCAATGGATGACAAAATTCAGATAGTAGACCTTGTCGCCGCGCGTGGTGATGTCGCGTGCCGTGCCGTCGTTGACAAAGAGCGGCACTTGCGGGTTGTCCATGCGGCGCATGAAGTTTGACAAGTTGTAGCGCACAATGTTGTTCACACCAGTGAGTGGGTAGGGTGACAGTTGATGCACTGCCTTGCTGATGAGGTGCACGTGCTTGCGGTACTGGATGACTTGCTCATCGACCCCACGGTTGATGACCAGCAAGGACTTGCGTGCGCGTATTTTCTTGACCTGCCGTGACACCTCGGCGGGCGACACAAAGTCGAACCCTTCCTTGACTCGCCCAATCTTGTTGGCATTGACGCGGATGGTGGTCACATAGTCATGAAACCGGCTTCCCATGCGGTTGGCAAAATAGTTGTGAATGAGATCCTTGATGCGGTCCTTGAACATGTAACTGATGACCAACGCTATGAAAAACTCCATGGTGAAGTTGCCATAAGTCTGCTGAAAAGCAAACGACACGACCGTGGCAAATACCATGGCGATTCCAGCCGCGAAACTGAATGCCACTTGCTCGAGAAAAACATTGTTTTTGCGCTTGTGGGTGGGCAGATAGAGGTTACTCTCGATATATTTCTTGAGTTGGCTGGCATGGTAGACAAACTGGCGGTTGTTGTCGCTGCTGCGGTCTTCCACCACGAGATATCCCATTTGCTGCCGATAGTCGCGCTCAGTGGTGAGCACGCGTTGCAAATCGGCGAGCAAAGCGCCTTCGATGGTATTGTGCCGGGTCAGCAACTTGATGGCCCGTCCCATGTGCTGCTCAAAAATGTTTGAGATGAACTCGTCGCCGTAATTATAGAATGTGATGGCTTGTCCTGACGTTTCGGCCTGGACCAGCATGCGCAACGAACGGTAATGCTCAAGAATGAGATTGCTGTGATGCAGGAACTCACGGCAACGGTCGGCCCGTTGCGTGCGCTGGGTGCGTTCCAGCGCATGATAGGCATCGCGAATGCTGCTTTTGGCAATGGAAGCAAACATCTTGACCTCGGACTCAAAATCTTTGACTGTGATGTTACCATCGGCCAGTGACTGGCAAGCCTGGCTCAGACGCAAGAAGGGTAGCGACTGGTCCTGAGCCAGTTCGTCAAGTTTGTAGGAGGGCGTGATGAGACGCAAGTGCGAGACGATGTCGCAATAGAACGTCTCTTTGGTGTAGGTGTGTCGGTTCACATCAAGCACCTCGGGGATGTAAATCCACGTGTTCATGTAGAAGTCGTTGTAGGTGACACCGTCTTGCGGTACGTAACCCACCTTCAACTCCAAGGTGTTGCTGTCGTGTATTTTGGGCTTGATGTTGATCATTGTGATTGAATGTTACTGGAAAAAGACCCCTTGCGTGTAACCATACCAGCGAAGTACAGTCTCGCCCCACAGGATTATCATGAGCCAACTGATCAACATCATGGTGATGCCAAACTTGAAAGTGTCGCTCCAACTGTACTGGTTGGTGGTGTAGAGCAAAGCGGCGGGCTTGCTGTTGAACGGCAGTACATAGACGTGCCCCACGAGCATGGCCACAGGGAATGCGAGGCTCATGATGGGGTAGCCGTTCTTCTGAGCCACCCCGATGGCAATGGGAATGAAGATGAGCGTGAGCATGGTCTTCGACTGGAAGACGAGAGAGAAGAGTAGCATGCCCGCTGTGAGAATGAGGAAAATGGTCCAGAACGGTGTCGCCGAGGTGATACCCACGCTGGTGAAAAGCGCATCGATGAGAGTGCCCGGCAGTCCTGTGGCATCGAGACCGGCACCCAGCGTATAGGCACCCGCCGAGAAAAGTAACAGATGCCAAGGAATGTCCACATCGTTCCACTTGACCACACCGATGCCCGGCAACAGAGCCACCACGGCGCCCAAGAATGCCACTGCCGTCTGGTTGATGCCGTGTTGCTTGTCGGTGGCCCACAACAGGAGTACGGTGACGAAGATGAAAATGGCTTTGTATTCCTCGGCTTTCATTTTGCCCAATTTGTTCAATTCCTCACGCAGCCGGTCCATGCCACCGGCAATTTGTGGCACACGCTCTTCTTTCTTGAGCGGGAAGAAAATTTTGGAACCCACAAACCATGCGATGAGAATGAGAATCACGCTGAATGGGAAAGCGGCCTTGAACCAATCCTGATAACTGAACGCCCCGATGCCCAGTGCCCCGGCAATCAGTGAGCCGGCAAGCAGGGTGGCACCCGAACCAGTGAGGAAAGCGTTTGCTCCAAGATTGATTTGAAACAGGTTTTGCAAAATGAGGTTTCGGCCAAAGTTGTTGCGGTTTGCTCCACCCGTGGCTCCGTAAATTGCTGCGATGACCATAAAGATGGGCAAAAGGATAGCGGCCTTGGCAGTCGTGGCAGAAATGAAAGCCGACAGCACCAAGTTGATGACGATGAAACTGATCATGATGCCACTGGCATTCTTGCCGAACTTGAGCACAAACCAGATGGCGAAACGCTTGGCTACTTGCGTCTTGACGAGCATACTCGCCAAGATGAACGACAAGATGTTGAGCCACATCACGGGGTGTCCCAACTGAGCGTAAGCGGTTTTGTCGGACGTGATGCCCGTGAGCACAATGGACAGTATCACAATCAGTGATGTCAAATAGTTTGGAATCGCTTCGGTGATCCATAGGATGATGGCCGCGATGAAAATGGCCAGCATGGCATAGTTGATGCGGATGAACTGCTTGTGGGTCGCGTCGGTGATTTCGGCTTGCTGCTCCGGTGTGGGCTCTTGGGCCTTCACTTGTTTGTCGCTTGGGGCATCATTGGCTTTCAGCGACTTGATTTTGGCTGCTTCGATTTGGTCATAGCGCTTCATGGCCGACTCGGTGAGCGTGGTAGTCTCCCGATTGGTGTCAATATTGTTGATAAAAGAAAAATCGGCCATCCAATAGATGGCAATGAACGCAATGATGGCCAGCGGCGCGCCAATGCGTTGCAATATCTTTTCAAAACCGGACTTCTGCATCTTGGGCAGTTTCTCGATTTTGTAATTCTCCATGTTCAATGGATCAAATGTCGCTGTGTTTTTGGTTTCATCGGCCATGACGCAAAGTTTAATTAAAAAACGGGGGCGTTGTCGACCTTTGTCAAAAGACGCGTGCAGCGCCCCCGGGAAAGTTAGTATTCAATGATGGTAAGTCTCTGTTTTCACCAGTTCTTGAAGGGGTTCTTCATGAGCATGGAGTTGTAGTAACGCGGATCGCCGGTCACTTCGTCGCCCAGCCAGTTGGGCTTGTCGAAGGCGGCATCTTCGCTTGGCAACTCCACCTCGGCAACGGTGAGTCCCTCGTTATCGCCGTAGAATTCGTCGACCTCGAAGGTGAATTCACCAGATTTCACCAGATATCGGGTTTTGTCAATCACGCCTGGTTCACAAATCTTGAGAAGGTCTTGCACCTCGGCAACGGGAATTTCCTTTTCCCACTCAAAGCGGCTGGCTCCACTCTCATTGCCAATGCCCTTGATGGTGATAAATCCCTTGTCGCCTTTCACTCTAACGCGCACAGTGCGCTCAGGCACCGAGCACAAGTAACCTTGTGTAATGCGGGTGGCTT